>JBQCDS010000025.1:0-6427 GCA_051961035.1 Trinickia sp.
ATTTGCTCGACCATGCTGCCGTACGCGATGTCCCCTTTCGCATGCCCTGTCTTTAGAAAATGCGCGATGTCGGCTTCGCTCATGCGCCCGAGGCCCGAGCCGGCATCGCCAGTCAAATTCGGCGCGAACCAATGATCGTTCACCCCGCCCGTCAGGAAGCGCGGCGCCGATTCGTCGTAGCCTCGTTCCTCATAACCCCACCCACGCGGCGTATGGCAGGCACCGCAGTGACCGAGCGACTGCACGAGATAAGCGCCGCGCGTCCACTGCGGGTCGTTCGGCGATCTCGACTTGAAGCCGCCTCGAGGCATGAAGGCGAACTGCCACCCGTAAAGGGTCCAGCGCTGATTGAACGGGAACGCGACATCGGTGGGCTCGTTCGGCTTCGCCACGGGCGCCACGCGCTGAGTCAGATAGGCGTAAAGCGCGCGCAAGTCGTCGTCCGACATCTTCGAAAATTCGGGGTAAGGCATCGCGGGATAGAGCACCTTGCCCCCGGGCGCGACACCGTGTCTCACGGCGCGGTCGAAGTCTTCGTACGTGTAGCGGCCGATGCCGAAGCGCGGATCGGGTGTGATGTTGCTCGTCTTGATCGTACCGAACGGGGAGCCCATGCCCAGCCCGCCGGCAAACGGCGCACCGCCTTGCGGCGCGGTGTGGCAACCGGCGCAGTCGGCCGCCTTGGCCACGTATTCGCCACGCGCGAGCGTAGCGGCGTCGGCGGGTACGGTTACCGGCGGGGCCGACGATGCGCTATGTCTCGCTCCGCCCATGGCGATCGCGAGAACGGCGGGCAAGGTGAGCGCGAACAGCTCCGTTGCCATGCGCGGCGGCTTTTTCATTGTGTTCGTTTCCCCGAGCTGAGACTGTCCGCGCCGAGTGTCGGCCACTGGCTCGGCCGTGCGGCCCTCGGCCCTTGAACGAGCCAACGCGATGCGACCACGAGTGCGCCGAGGAGGTAAGCGACGGCGCCCGGAATCCACATGATGAGGCCGCCGAGCTGTTGATCGTGCAGAGGGTCGATGCCGAGTGCGCTCGTCGGCTCGATGTACGACGGATACCATAGGCCGGGCGCGAGCGCGATCAACGCGCCCAACGCGCCGGTGTGAACCATCGTCGTGAACAGAGAGAGCATGGCCGAGCCGCTGCCGTGCCGCGTGGCCCCTTCGCCCACGATGCCGCGCCAGAGCAGCAACGCCGTGAGCAGGAAACTCGCGTGCTGCATCGTATGGATGACGGGATGCGCAACCGCTGCTTCGAACAAAGCGGGGACGTGCCACGCCCATAACGCAACGGCATGAAGCGACCATGCCGGCAGCGGCGAGGTCAGTCGCCGCCAGCATGCGCTCCAGGGGCGCGAACGCACGGCGCGCCCCAAGGCCGCGCGCAGCGAGCGTGGAAACGCCCACAACATGATGCCGAGGGGGCGCCCCAGCACCATCAGCGGGGCACAGACCAACATCATCGCTTCGTGCTCGACCATGTGAGCCGAGAAGAGGGCGCCGCTCAGTGCGTCGAGTGGCGAGACGAGCACGAGCGCAAGGGCAGCCCATCCGGCGATGAACGCCGCCGCGTATTTGTGCCGAGCACGGCGCCCGTGCGCGCTTCTTCGATACAGGCGCACGAAGCCGATGCCATAGAGCGCGATGCTGAGCGCAAGCAACGCGGTGACCCAAAAAACGAAGTGCCAGCCGAACACGGGTAGGCCCGTCGCCGAGATGACAAGTTCATGGGCTTGCGCGGGCGCTGAGGCCAAGGCCAAGGCCCAGATGCACGCAACGAACGGGACGCGGCGCGCCGTGCGCCCAGCGCGGGCCGCTAGATGCAGGGCGAGAGTAGCCATTGGGGAAACCACATCATCAGTTGGATCAGCATGCATAGCGCACCGATCGACATGGCCGCGAACGCCAGACATGGGGCACGCGCGGAGCGGGCGTCGTAGCTCGCACGGAACGGCGCGGACGTGGCCCGCCACTTATTGAAAGCAACTATCGTAGCGATAGCCGAAAACACGAAGCCGATCGCACTGACGACGCACAGCGGCGCCGGCGTGCCCCAACGGCAGGCGAATTGCACCAGCGCGTAATCGGCGCTCTGCGCGCCGAGCACGACGGTGGGTGCCGCGAGCAAACCCAGCCAAGTCTTCATCGCCTACATGCCTCCTCGCGCCGTCTTGGTCATGGATGCACCCGCGGCGCAAGGTAGATGACCGCATAGATCGGCAGCCAGCTCAATACGACGAAATACCAATACAGCGCGTTTTCACTCGTATCGACGAAACGCTTGCCTTGGAACGGGCCGGTAAACAGCAAGACCATCAGCACCGCGCTGTCGATGGTGTCCGTCACCAGATGCGTCGTGTGCAGGCCGAGCAGGAGCCATACGATCGACCCGTAGGCGTTGGCGTACCAGGTGACGTTCAATGCCGAGAATTCGAGCGCACGTATGACAAGGAAAGCAAAAGCGAACAGCAGGCAGACGACCATCCAAATACGCGCGGCGCGCCGGTCGAGCCGCGCGGACGCACGTTTGACGAACTGATTCGGCACGATGCTCGCGAGGAGGACGGCCGTGTTCAGCGTGCCCCAGCGCCAATCTGGCGGCGGCGCATTCAACGGCCATGCGGCGTTGATATCGCGCAGATAGAAATACATGGCCACGGCGATCGCGAACACTGTGCCTTCGATCACCATGAGGCCGGCTGTCGCCCACCACATCAGGCTGCGATGGCCGAAGCCGAAGGTCGGCAGGTGGCGGACATCGATCGTATCGCCGGTAGCGCGCGCAACCGTCTCGCGTCGCGTCTGCATGCTAGCGCCGTTAGCTTTCCTCGTGTCGCCATCGCCTTCGGCGCTCGTCGGCGTGCCGATGTTCATGGCTTGCGCTCCAACGCCAGCGCTTGCGCGTTTTCGCGGCGGGTGGGCCAGAACCAGGCGGTCATGGCGACGACGACAGGCACGGAGCCCCAGACAATGGCCCATGGGGTGAACACGGAACCGATGAACAGCACGGTGGTGGCGATCGCGCTGACGAACGGCCAGATCGACGGTTTGGGAAACAGCAGACGGAGGTCCGGCTCAGCATCGAGAACTGTCGTCGCGAGCACTTCTCGCGCGTTGGCGGCGAGGCCCGATACATGGGCGGGCGTGGCAGGGGGATCCCAGAGCGGGTCGCGGCCGTGAACGACGGGCATCGCGTCGAAGTTGTGCGGCGGAGGCGGGCTCGGCATGCTCCATTCGAGCGTCGAGGCGCCCCACGGATTGCCCTCGGCCGCGACGCCGCGCCAAAGCGACCAGACCACGTTGACGAGGAACAGCGCGATGCTGACGGCGATCGTGGCCGCGCCGATGCTCGAGAGCAAATTCATGCTTGACCATCCCATGCCGCTCGGATAAGTCCACATACGGCGCGGCATGCCGTGCAAACCGAGCAGATGCATCGGAAAGAACGTGACGTTAAAGCCGATGAAGAAGAGCCAGAACTGCCAGCGGCCTTGCCGCTCGTCGAGCATCCGGCCCGTCACCTTCGGAAACCAGTAGTAGAAGGCGCCGAACAGCGGGAAGACGGCACCTCCCAGCAAGACGTAATGCAGATGAGCCACGACGAAGTAGGTGTCGTGCAATTGGAGATCGAGCGGCACGGCACCGAGCATGATGCCGGTCATCCCGCCCACGACAAGGATGAAGAAGAACGCGAGCACGAACAGCAGCGGCGTCTTCACCACCAGCCGGCCCGTCAGAAGCGTCGCAAGCCAGCAATAGATCTGGACGCCGGAAGGCACGGCGATCATGACGCTCGCCGCCGTGAAGAAGCTTTTGCCCAGCGCGGGAATGCTCGTCGCGAACATGTGATGGACCCACAGCCCGAACGCGAGAAATGCCGTCGAAATCAGCGCGAGCACGATGGCGCTGTAGCCGAAGATGGGCCGCCGCGAGAACGTAGGCAGGATCGACGAGATGAAGCCGAGCGCGGGAATGAAGATCAGATACACCTCGGGGTGTCCAAAGAACCAGAACAAGTGCTGCCAGAGCAAGACGTCGCCGCCTAGCGCGGGATTGAAGAACTGCGTGCCGACCAGGCGATCGAGGATCAGCGACGTGCTCGCGAGCATGATCGACGGGAGCGCGAAAAGCACCATGAATTGCGTGACGAGCGTGGCCCACGCGAACAGCGGCATGCGGTTCAACGACATGCCCGGCGCGCGCATCTTCAGGATCGTGGTGATGAGGATGACGGCCTCGAGCAGTCCCGACAGTTCGGTGAACGTGATCATCTGCGCCCAGATGTCAGGGCCTTTGCCGAGTCCGTAGTTGGGCCCGGAGAGAGGCACGTAGGCGAACCAGCCCGCTTGAGGCGCCGCGCCGAGCAAGGCAAACACATAGAGCGTCAGGCCGCCGAAAAGGAACGTCCAGTACGCATAGGCGTTCATGCGCGGGAAAGCGATGCTTCGCGCGCCGATCATCAACGGAATCAAATAGCCGGCGACGGCCTGCATGACGGGTACCGCGAACAGAAACATCATCGTGGTGCCGTGCAGCGTGAACAGTGCGTCGTAGGTATCGGGCCCGACGATGCGATTGTCGGGGCGGGAGAGTTGCAAACGCATGACGAGCGCCAATACGCCGGCGAGTAAGAAGAACCCGAATGTCGTGACGATGAAGCGCTTGGCGATCGTCTTGTGATTGATCGCGGCGAGCGCGCCGATCCAGCCGGGCGGATCGGCCCACGTCAGCGCTAGCGCGTGGCGCACCTCCAGCGGCGCGTCGGGGCCGTCTGGCACGTGCGGCTCTTGTTGCGAGCGTGAGAGCGCGTTCGGTTCGTTCATTTCAGCGTAGTGAGCCAGGCAATGAGCGCTTGGAGATCCGGCGCGGACAAGGGGACGGCCGGCATGGTCGTGCCGGGCTTGACGGCGCCTGGATCGCGGATCCATCGCGCCAAATCGGCGGCGTCGTTCGGGAGCGCCCCGGCCGCGATCGTTTGCCGGCTCATCAGGTGCGTGAGGTCCGGCGCGAGCATGCCGACGGCGCTCGTACCGCGAACGGTGTGGCAGCTTGCGCATGCGGATCGCTCGAACACTTGCATGCCATGGGCCACAAGCGCGTCGGCCGGCACGGGCGCCGCACTCGCGCCTTGCGCTGCCGCCCACGCGGCGTATCGATCGGGCGGCTCGGCCACGACCCTCAATGCCATCAGCGCATGTTCGGCGCCACAGAACTCCGCGCAGGGGCCGTCGTAGATGCCCTCGCGGTCGGCCCGCAACTCGATCGTCGATGTAATGCCGGGCAGCAGATCCTTCTTTCCGTGTAGGTTGGGCACCCAGAAGCTGTGAATGACGTCCCCGCCATGCAGCGTGATGACGATCGGCCTGCCGACGGGAATGTGCAGCTCGTTGGCCGTAAGGAACGCCGTATGACCGGGCCCAGCCGGGTAGCGCGCCTGCCACCACCATTGCCATCCGGTCAGATCGATACGCAGCGCATCGGCGTCGGGCAACTTCGATAACGCCCGGTCGGTCATGACGTCGGCGACGATGAGCCCGACAAGCAGCACCACCGACAGCAGGCTCGCGCAGACGACGGCCCGTTGCGTTCGTCGCTCCGGCTGCACGTTGCCGGCTAGGTTCGGCGGCGTAGCACGCGAGGCCCCGCTGCGCCGTACGAGCGCGAAAAGCACGGCGAGAAGCACGGCGAGAAGCACGGCTGCGAACACGCATCCGCAAACGATCAACGTCAAATGCCAGAGCCGCACGATGTGCTCTGCCTGGATTCCGGCAGGGGCGAGCGCGTCGTGTCGGAGCGGCGCGGCCGCGCACGGCATGGCGGCCGCCGTCGCCGTGGCCGCGACCACGATCGGCACAGCCCTTGCGATGACATGCCCACCGCGCGCACCGGCGAGGCGCGGCGGCTGCCGTCTGAAGCGGGGGAGCGGGGCACGCGAGGGTTCCATGCGGCGTCGATGTTCCTGCTGGCGGACGCGTTGCAGCAAGCAGGTTCCATTCCCGATTTCGGTGGGCGGCGGGAGGCTGCAGTGAATCGCTCGGAAGCGCTAAACGCTGCCAAACTTAACGTGTATCGGAAGTGGGCTGGATGCATCGAGCGTCCGCCTGCTAGCGAGGTTTGCCTATGAACGACACGCCCATGTCCGAGCGTGAACGCAACTGGAGTGCGCGAACGACTTCGCAGATTCGCGATGCGCTGGCCGGCCGGCGGCGCGGCGCGCGTTTGCTGCTGCCGTTCGCAGGTCCTGCCGTGGTCGTGTCGGTGGCCTACATGGATCCCGGCAATTTCGCGACCAACTTGCAAGCGGGCGCGAGCTACGGCTATGCCTTGCTCTGGGCCGTCCTGTTCGCGAACGTGGCGGCGATGCTGTTTCAAGCCATTTCGGCGCGACTCGGTATAGCAACAGGCGTAAGCCTGGCGACGCTTTG
>JBQCDS010000026.1:0-6745 GCA_051961035.1 Trinickia sp.
CGCGCAAACTCCTCCGGTTTCATCTGCGTGACGGGCGAGAACATCGTGACCATCGCGTTGTTGACCCACACGTCGATCGGGCCGAGTTCCGACTCGACACGGGCCGCGGCGGCTTCGACTTCGTCCGCCGAGCTCACATCGAGCGCGATCGGCAATGCACGCACGCCATGGTTGCGCGCGAGGTCGGCCACTTGAGCCAGCGCCTCCTCGTCCCGGGCCAATAGCGCGACATCGGCACCTCGCTGCGCGAAGGCCAGCGCGGCAGCGCGGCCGACGCCCGCGCTGGCTCCGGTCACGACGACGATTTTGGGCGGGCGATGTGAAGCCACCATGGCAGTCTCCGGGAAGTGGGATGTTCGTGTGGACATGCGTGCGCGCATTCACGCAGCTCGCGGTCGGACCTGCGCATAACCCGTGCCGGGCACTGGCTGCCGAGGCAAGCGCCGAGGCATTCGCTTTGCTCGTCGGTTCAAGATAGCGGCCGTTTCACCACGCGGCGCCTCCTTGCTGCTCTTCGTCACCGCGGATATCTCTGTCATGAGCGCTCTTTTGCTGTCTCGCGTGCAGTTCGCCTGGGTCATTGCGTTGCATATTCTGCTGCCGGCGTTCACGGTGGGGCTGTCCTGTTACATCGCAACGCTCGAGTTGCTTTGGTGGGCCACGGGCCGCGACGTGTACCGGCGGCTCTCATCGTTTTGGATCCGCATCTTCGCGGTGTCTTTCGGCATGGGTGTGGTATCGGGCATCGTCATGCCGTTTCAGTTCGGTACGAACTGGAGCCGGTTCGTTGCGGCGACATCGAGCGCGATCGGTTCGCTGATGGCTTACGAAGTGCTGACTGCATTCTTTCTCGAATCGGCATTTCTAGGCGTGTTGTTGTTTGGAAGAAAGCTCGTGCCGCGATGGGCGCATGTGTTGTCCGCGCTGTTCGTCGCCTTCGGCACCTTGATGTCGTCGTTCTGGATTCTCGCCGTCAACAGCTGGATGCAAACGCCGAGCGGCTATCGGATCGTGGACGGAAAGTTCGTGCCGGAAAGCATGTTCGCGATCATCTTCAATCCATCGTTTCCCTATCGGCTCGCGCATACGGTAACTGCGTTTCTCGTTACGACCGCTTTCGTCGTGCTCGGCGTGGGCGCGCATTACTTGATCAAGGGGCGCGCGAACGAGGAGGCGAGGGTGATGGTCAAGATGAGTTTGTGGTTTCTCGCCGTCATGGTGCCTGTGCAGATCGCGATCGGCGACGAGCATGGACGCAATACGCTCGAATACCAGCCGGTGAAACTCGCCGCAATGGAAGGCCTTTGGGACACCGGGCGTCGCGTGCCGGCCAATTTGTTTTCGATTCCGGACGATAAAGAGGAGCGCAATCACTTCGAGATTTCGATTCCGGTGCTGGGCAGCATCTATTTGACGCACGATCCCAATGGGCTCGTTCATGGTTTGAAGGATTGGCCGCGCGAGGATCGACCGAATGTGCCGATCGTGTTTTTCGCCTTTCACATCATGGTCGGTATCGCGTTGCTGATGCTTATCGTCGTTATAACGGGGCTCGTGCTTTGGCCCAGGCGAAGGCTTTATGCAAGCCGACGATGGCTCGGTGTTTGTCGCCTCGCCAGCCCGCTGGGCTTTGTGGCGGTGATCGCGGGATGGACGACGACCGAGGCCGGCCGCCAGCCGTGGACCGTCTATGGATTGATGCGCACCGCCGATTCGGTCACGCCGTCGCTGACGACCGCGGACGTCTCGCTGTCGCTCGCATTGTATGTGCTCAGCTATCTGTTCATTTTTGGCTCCGGCGCCGTTCTAATCGCTCGGCTGCTGCGGCTTGGCCCCGACGCAAGGGAACCGGCGCCTGCGAAGATCGACCGGCGCGCGGCGCGTCCTTTGTCGGCCGTGCAGCATTCCGATCACGACGAAGCGAGGCCGCCCGTATTCCCCGGTGTGACGCGAGGCGACGATGACTCAGCTTGACTTGGTGCCGCTGTGGGCGGCGATTCTCGGATTTGCCGTGCTGATGTACATCCTGTTGGATGGCTTCGACCTAGGTGTCGGCATTCTCTTTCTCTTTCGCAGAAGCGAAGCGGATCGCGATGTGATGATGGCCTCGGTGTCGCCCGTTTGGGACTTCAACGAGACTTGGCTCGTTTTGGGCGGCGGTGGGCTCTTGGCGGTATTTCCCGGCGCATTCGCGATCATCATTCCGGCGGTGTACTTTCCGGTCTTGCTGATGTTGCTCGGCCTGATCTTTCGCGGTGTGGCCTTCGAGTTCCGAGGCGTGCCGGGCGCCAACAGGCGCCTGTGGAATATCGCGTTCGCTTGCGGCTCGGTGCTCGCCAGCTTCGCTCAGGGCGTCATTCTCGGCATGTTCGTTCAGGGTTTCAACGAAGCGGGCGGAAAGTTCGTGGGAACGAGTTGGGATTGGGTGCGGCCTTTTCCGATCTTCGCGGGCTTCGGGCTCATTGCCGGTTATGCGCTGCAAGGCGCGACTTGGCTCATCATGAAAACGCAGGGGCGTTTGCAGATGTGGTCGAGACGGGTGGCACAACGCGTGATGCTGCTCGTCTTCCTCTTCATCGGCGCGGTGAGTATCGTCACACCGCTGTTCAACCCGCGCATTGCGGCGCGATGGTTCAGTTGGCCCAATCTCGCTTTTTTCGCCCCGGTGCCGTTGGTGACGCTGTTGCTCGCGGGCTTGCTCGTGCGCGGCGCCGATCGAGAACGCGAGGTGTTGCCGTTCGTCTGCTCGGTGGGGCTGTTCTTCCTGTCGTTCTCGGGGCTCGTCATCAGCCTATGGCCGATGATCGCGCCACCGTCGGTCACGCTATGGCAGGCGGCGGCCGAGCCGGTCTCACACGAGTTTTTGATGATCGGCACGGCTTTCGTGCTGCCGATCTTGCTGATCTACGTGGTGTGGTCGTACTGGGTGTTTCGCGGCAAGGCCAGCGCGCATCATGGGTATGGGCAAGAATGAGGCGGCGGCGCTTGGCCGCGCGCCCCTCGGGTCAACCGTGCGTGTATCCCTTCGCCGTCCGCTCCAAGGTGAATACTTGCTCGGCGCGCGACCCGTTGCGCTCGCGTACGTCCACTGTGCCGTGGTACGCCACGCGCCATCCCTCTCGCGTCGCGATGATGGGGACGTTGCCTCCCGGCCGGCTATCCAGATCGACGAGGCCCTCCGGCGGGACCGGAACGTTGTTCTCGAGCGTCGCATTCGAGTTGATGACGTTGTCTTGCCACATCGAGGCATCGCGTCGCGCTTCGAGACCCTTGCCGTCGGTGTCGACGGTATCGTCCGACGCAGCCATGCCCGCATTGTCGACGGATACGGTTCGCGCGTTCGCGCGCTTGATCGGATCGTCGCATTGCGCATCTTCGCTGCGATGTTCGATCGTGGGCAGCGGTGCGGGCTCCTTCGCCCCCACCCAACTGCTCGCCGTTGCATGCTTGGTTTTATGAAACTCCTGCCCTTGCGTCTTGGCGTCGGGCATTTGTCCGCCGGCGGCAGGCGTCGTCGCCGGGCTCTTCGCCGCGATTTCGTTTTGCTGAGCCTGGGTCGGATTGTTCTGCGCATTTTCTGCCATCGCTGATCTCCGAGTAGTTGCGTCGTTCACTGTATATTCACGCAACAAGCGTGCCAAAGCCGAGTTCGAGCCGGCACGCGGGATCTCCGCCAGGATAGTTGCGCGCCGCTCGTCTACAGTTCGCCGCGCGCACGCAGCGCTGCAATGCGGTCCGCTGTTCGGCAGGCGATCGCTTGAATCGTCAATGAGGGGTTGACCCCGCCGACGGTGGGGAAGACCGAGCCGTCGCAGATCCAAAGGTTAGGGATGTCCCAACTGCGGCAATCGGCGTTGACGACACTCGTTGCCGGATCGTCGCCCATGCGCGCGGTGCCGTTCAAATGGCAAGTGTCGTCTTCTTGGCGCCACACTTCGCTGGCGCCGGCCGCATCCAATGCCGTGCTCATGAAATCGAGCGCATGCTTGATGAGCCGCTTGTCGTTGTCGCAAGGCGAATACGTAATGCGCGCGATCGGCAACCCGTAGGCGTCCTTTTCGTCGGCCAGCGTGACCCGATTCATTTCCTGAGGAAGCGATTCGCCGACGATCTTCAATCCGGCTTGATGGTTGTACTTCTCCATCTCGCGGTGCAGCGCGTCGCCCCACAGGCCTCGGCCCGATTGGACGGCGGCCCACGCGTTCGGCAGCGGGCCTTGACTCATATAGCAGTAGCCGCCGTGAAAATCCTTGCCTGTGTCGGTGTAGTTCCAGTGTTCCGTCAGCGCCAGCGACGGCGGCGCCTTGTACCAGCGGATCTCTTCCTCCATCAAACCCCATACGGCTTGATTGGCCTGCACCATCAGGTTCTTGCCGACGAGGCCCGATCGATTCGCCAGGCCTTCGGGAAAGCGCGAGTTCGCCGACATCAACAGCAACCTGGGCGTTTCGATCGCATAGCCCGCGACTACGACGTTGCGCGCCCGCTGGAATTGCCATCGTCCTTCGCGGAAATACTCCACGCCGGTTGCGCGATCATGCTCGTCAACCACCACTCGTCCGACCATCGACAAATCGCGGATCTCGGCGCCGGCTTTGACCGCGCGCGGAATCCACGTGACGAGCGCGCTTTGCTTGGCGTTCGTCGCGCAGCCGGCCACGCAGAAGCCGCGATAGACGCATGGGTGCGCTTTGTCTCGCGGCGCGGAGATCGTGGCCAGCGGCGTAGGGGACCAGGGAATGCCGAGCGCATCGCAGCCGCGTGCGAGCACGAGTGCCGCCGCGTTGAGCTCGTGCGGGCGGTAAGGATAGCGAGGGCGATGCGGGCCCCACGGATAGTTGACCGGCCCCGATATTTTCAGCGCGTCTTCGACGTAGGCGTAGTAGCGCCACATCTCCCGCCAATCGATGGGCCAATCGGCGCCATAACCGAGCAGGCTGCGCGACTTGAACCACTCGGGCCGAAATCGCAGCGATACCATCGCGAAGTGGACGGTGCTGCCGCCCACTGCCTTGCCGCTGTTGTTGCTGCCTAGCTTGAGCGGTTGTGCGCCGTCGCAGATGCGTTCGTCCGTCCAATAAAGCTTCGCTTGATGCGTTTCATCGGATGCGAATTCCTCGAGCGGACGCCACCACGCGCCCGCATCCAGCGCCACCACGCGAAAGCCCTGCTCGGCCAGGCGGCAGGCGAGCGTGCCGCCGCCCGCGCCCGTTCCAACGATCGCGAAATCGACGGGATCGTCCTGGCGATATTCGCGCATCGGCATCCAACCGCCTACGGTGAAGACGTCGGGGGCGCGTCCATCCTTGCCGCGCGGAATATGAAAGGCGTCATCGCGCACGGCGATTCTCCTCCATTGCGCGCGCTTCCTCTCCGGGCTTCGCCTCGGCACTCTCCCACGGATCGCGGCGGTTCGCTTGCAGGCGCACGTAGCCGCGTGGATTCGCGGGCCCGCCGAAGCCGATCTCGTTCCACGATTGCGGATGCGAGTAATAGGCAGAGACGATATCGTGCAGGGCGCGCAATTCGAAAAAGACGTTCGAGGGCATGCCTTCCCATGCAGGATCTTTGAGCTCTCCGCGCTGCATGCGGCTCACGAGCTCGCGCTGTTTGGCTTCGTCCAGATCGGCGAAGGCAGCATCGTAGGCTTGACGGCTTTCGACATCGAGCGCGGCGAGGCCGACGCGCCACGCGTCGCGCAGTGCCGGCATCCGGGCATCGCGGTAACCGTCGCGCTCATCCTTGAAGAGCTTGCTGTCGACGAGCGCCGCCACCGGCACGACAGGATCGAACCAACGAGGCACCTCGCCTTGCCCCTCGCTCGAAGGTTCCTTGCACGAGTGCGGCACGAGCACTGCGCACAACGCGCTCAGCGCGCGCCACTGCGCGTCGTTGCAAAAGCGCGGCGTGTTGCGCGTCGAGAGACGGGCGTCGATCACTTCGCGCGTGATGTCGTCCCACGACGGCGTATCGCGCTTGCGCAGCACGTCATAGCCGGGATAGCGGGATTGACCGGATTGGCTCATCGTTCTGTTTCCCTCAAGCGCAGGGCGGCGAGCCCGGCGGCCGCCAGGGCCGTGAAGCTGGGCGGCGCCGGAATGGGCGGGCCGCTCAGCACGTTTTGCGACCAATTGCGCCAGCCGCCTTGTTGACGGGCCACGCCGCGCACGTGAAACGCGACGCCGAGCGCACCGAGCACGGCGGTGGCGCGCAGCCATACGCGCGTCCACCAGTTCTCCCTGGGCGGCGCAAGCGCGGCGCGAGCAAGCAGCGCCGCTGCGATCGGCGGCACGGTCACGGGGGCATACATCGCACGATGCTGAAACGCGCCACGAAAATGAAGCAGGGCGACCTCGCCGACGGTACCGATCATGCCGACGGCGGCGAGCAGCGCGAGCGCTTGGCCGGCCGGCATCCCCAGCAGGCGGGGATCGTGCGCGGGCTCGTCGCGCAGCCGCTCGCCGACCGCACCGAGCAAGCCGGATAGCAGCAGCGCTGACGGCGCCCCGAGCGGCGCGCCGTAAAAGAGGTTATGCCAGCTGAACCGGCCGGGACGCTTCGTGACGTTGTACAGATGAAAGCCGGTGCCGGCGATGCCGACGCCGGCGGCGCTCAGGTAGATCGCGTTGCGCACGGCGTGCCGGCTGCCGAGGTCGTCGGCGCCGCCATGAATGCCGGCCAGCAGCGACAGCGTGCCGACGACGAGCGGCGTGTACATCGCTCGATTCTCGAACGAGCCGCGATA
>JBQCDS010000027.1:0-7046 GCA_051961035.1 Trinickia sp.
AGCGACCCAGCCTTCCGGCAGCGATTCCGGATCGAATGCCAAATCGGCGCTGGCATCGCCGATGAAAAAATAGGCGGGCGGATGCGTTTGATGAACGATGGCGAGCAGAGGGGCGCGCTCGACGCGCTGCAAGAAGCGCAGGTCGAGCCCGGCCGCCGCGCTCGCGCGATAGAGGTCATCGGAGAAGCAATCGGTTCCGATCGAACCGGCAAACGCAGTGGGCACGCCAAGACGTGCCACGGCGCGCGCGACATTCCAGCCCGCGCCGCCCGGGTGCGATACCCAGTGCGCGCCCTCCGCGCGCACGAGGTCGGTCAGGATGTCGCCCGCGCTGATGAACGAGGGGAAGGCGCTCATTGCCGCGCCGGTTTCGCCGAAGGTTGCCGCTGCCGTGCTTTTTGCGCTCGGAATTTGCATAGGTCGTCCGTTCAAGCTCGGCGCGCGAAATCGCCGCCGTTTCCGTTTTTGCTTCCGCTTCCGCTTTTGCTTCCGTTTCCGCTACGGTTTCCGCTTCCGTTGCCGCTTCCGTTGCCGCTTCCGCTTCCGCTTCTGCTTCCGCTTCCGTTGCCGCCGAAGCCGTTACCGTTACCGCGGCCGGCGAACGGCGCCGCCATGGCCGGCGCCGCTGCCTCGCCATTGCTTTGCGCAAGCGCGTTCAGCACTTCATAGCAGGCGCCCATCGTGTGGTAGTCGGTCTTGCCGGCCGGGCTCTTTTCGTCGCCGTACTTGCGGTTGTCGCACGTGAGGATGCGATACCAGGCGCCATGGCGATGATCGACGAAGTGCGTCCAGCTATAGCTCCAGATCTCGTCGTACCAGTCCCAGAAGCGCTCACTGCCGGTGCGGTGTCCCAAGAGGGCCGCCGTGGCGAGCGTTTCGGCCTGGACCCAAAAATACTTGTCGTGATCGCAAATCATGCCGTCGGGGCCGAAGCCGTAGCACAGGCCGCCGTGCTCGTCGTCCCAGGCGTGCGTGAGCGCCGCATCGAAGAGCTCCACCGCGCGCGGCAGCAGCCAAGGCAGCGGGCGATGTCGCTCGAGAATCAACAGCAGCTTGGCCCATTCGGTCTGATGGCCGGGCTGGAACCCCCACGGGCGGAAGATGTTCGAGCTGTCTTCCTCGTTGTAATGCCAATCGACCGACCAATCGGCATGGAAATGCTCCCAGATCAGTCCGTGCGAAAGCTTGGCCTGCCGCTCGGTCATGTTCGTCGCGACGCGCTCGGCCCGATCGAGATAGACGAGATGCCCCGTGGCCTCGTAGGCCGCGAGCAGGGCCTCCGTCGTATGCATGTTGGCGTTCTGGCCGCGATAGGTGGACACATGCCAGTCGGGAGTCGCTTCGTCGGCGTACAGGCCGGCCGCCGGATCCCAAAAACGGCGTTCCATCAATTCGAACGTTTCGGCGATTTGCAGCCGCGCTTCCTCGATGCCGGCCATGGCGGCATGCGCCTGCGCAAGCAGCACGAACGCGAGGCCGTAGCAATGCCGCGTGCCGTCGATCGTTCGCTTTTCGCGGTTGCGCCACTCGATTTCCCAGTCGTACCCGCCATGTTCCGCGTCCCAATGCCCATCGCGCAGAAAGGCAAGGGCATGGCGCGCGTATTCGAGGTACTGAGGATCGCCGAAATGGCGATACGCCATCGCGTAGTTGAATACGAAGCGGCAGCTGCTGACGAGATGGCGGGAGGCGCGGTTGTAGACCGTGCCGTCGTCCTTGAAATAGTGGAAGAAGCCGCCCGACGGATCGTGCGCCGTAGGGGCGTAAAACGCCAGCGTGCTGGCCACGTGCTCCAGCAGGAACGCGCGATCGCGGAAGTCGTCGACGGGCGGCACCATGGCATTCGTATGGACGGCGCCGGCTGCCGGCTTGGAGATGCGGGAGGCGTTGGGAAGCTTCGTCATGGTGTTATTTCCGATTCAATGCCGGCCGATCCGAGCGCGTGCTGCGCGCGGCTCCCGCCGGTGGTACTCGCTCGCACGACGAGTTGGACGGGCAGACGCACCGTCAGTTCGTCAGGCGCGTCTTCCAGCAGCATCTGGACGCCGCGCGCGCCCAGCGCTTCCTTGTCGATCGCGATCGTCGTCAGTGCCGGCGTGGCATGAGCGGCGGCCGGAATATCGTCGAAGCCGACGAACGCGATGTCTTCGGGCACGCGCAAGCCGCGTGCGAGCGCCACCCGCATGGCCGCGAGCGCCGCCACGTCGTTATAGGCGAACACGGCGTTCGGCGCTCGCTCGGGGCCGTGCGTGTCCAGCAGGCGCTGCATGGCCAGCGCGGCGCCTTCGTCGGGCGGCAGATGGGCGTCGATCGTCGTTTCGAGCGACGGGTCGAACAGCAAACCCGCTTCGAAAAACGCGCGCCGATAGCCCAGCGCGCGCTGCGCGATGCTGTAGTGGGCGAGCGAACCGCCGATGAACGCGACGCGCTTGCGCCCGAGCGCGAACAAGTGACGCATCGCCAGCGCCGCCCCCTCGGCGTTGTCGAGGTTGACCGAACGCAGGTTCGGTGCCCACAGATCGATCAGCACCAGCGGACGCTGCATGGCGGCGACGGCCGCGAGCGTTTCGGGCTCGACGAAGCCCGCCACCGCGATGGCATCGGGGGCGTGCAGCCGCAACTGCTCGGCGACGTCCTCCGTCGGGCCGGCCGTGAGCAGCGAGGGCACGATGCCGTGGATACGGCAAGCGTCTTCGACGCCGTGAAGGACGTGCGAGAAAAACGGGCTCGCGCCGAAGTTGTTATGTTGGCGATGCAGCAAGAACGTGAGGCGACGGATGCGCGGCCGCAACTGCCCCGCGTCGTACCCCAGCCGCTGAGCGGTCTCGACGACGCGCCGGCGCGTGGCCTCCGACAATCCGGGCTGGTTTTTCAGCGCACGCGACACCGTGCCGATCGACACGTTCGCCGCTCGGGCAATGTCGCGAATCGTGGTCGCCATCGTCGCTCGCATTCGTTAAAAGGAACGCGGCCAATTGGATAGTAAAAAAAGGCGAGCGACGGGACGACAAACGTTAGGAATTCACCTTAACCGTTGATACGGAAAGATATATTCAACAAATGAGTGTTTAGTAAAAAATGCTAAACATTGATTGGACCGCGATCAACTCAGCGCCGGCGCGTGGTGGCACGCCGCCGTGCCCCCCGGCTCGTGTACGAGCCGTTGCGCCGCACCTTCGTCGAGATCGATGACGAATAGGCCGCTCGCTTCCTGTTTCGCTCGATGCTTGGCGAGCGCGGCCGCGGAAGCGATCTCCTCGCTGCCGTAGTGCAAGCCGCCCCGGGCGCCGGCCGCGATGCGCACGCAGCCGATGGCCATCGTCACGAAGCCGAAGAACGTCGGATTGCCGCGCCGGTCCTCGCCGTGAATGCCGCCCGCGTCTCGGTCTTCGTCCGCGTAAAAGCGCAGCGCGCCCGCGTCGAACGTGCGCAGTGCGCGATCGACGCGTTCGCGCCAATCGTCGCTTTGGAAGAGGACGAGAAAATCGTCGCCGCCGACGTGCCCGAGGAAATCCCGCGTGGGGTCGCAGACGTCGGCCAGCGAGGCGGCCGCGAATTTGAGCACTTCGTCGCCCTGCCAGTAGCCGTAGCGATCGTTGAACGGCTTGAAATGGTTCAGATCGACGTAGCAGGCACAGAACTGCGCGCGATGCTCCACGAGCCGCGCGATGTGCGAGCTGATCGGAATGTTGCCGGGCAGGAACGTGAGCGGATTGGCATAGCGGGCCGCTTCGATGCGCACTTCGGTGACGGCGCGCACGAGGCTTTCGCCGGTACCGAGCCCGAGGTAGCGGCCTTCGTCCGTGATGACGAAGCCGTCTGCCAGGTAGCGCTGATCGTCGCTCGCGAGCAGCTTCGCCATCTGCTCGACCGTCATCGATTTTTCGATGAGGACGGGCGACGCATTCGCGAACAGCATGCAAGGACGTTTGCCGAAGAGTTCCCGGTGGTAGGGCAGCGCATAGCGGTCCATGAAGCTGCGCCGGTTGATGAGCGCGATCGGGCGATCGTCCTCGACGACGGCCACCGCATGCAGCGTCGGCAACCGGTTGAAAAGCTCGAGCACGTCGTTGTTGGTCGCGCTTTTGGGCAATGCGGGCGCGGTGACGATGATTTTGGCGGCCGCCATGCCGCCCGACGGGGAGGCGGCGACCGGGCTGCGCGTCGCACCTGGAAAAACCGCGATGTGATCGGCACCGAGCGCTTCGCGCGCGCCTTGGGCGAACTCGCCCGCGGCTTTGGCGTGGGGACGGCCGATGAAGAACCCTTGTCCCAGCGCGATGCCCATGTCGCGTACGACGATGAGATCGGCTGCGTTTTCGATTCCTTCGGCGACGAGCCGCGCGCCGCTCGCCCCCGCGAAATGCTGCATCGCGCGCACCGCCTCGAACTTGAGCGGATCGCCCGCGATGTCGTGGATGAAGAAGCGGTCGATCTTGACGACGTCGGGCTGCAAGCGCACCCAGAGGTTCATGCTCGCGTTGGCGGTACCGTAATCGTCGAGCGCGAACTGGGCGCCGGCTTCGCGCAGCGCGGCGATCGCTGGCGCGAACGTGTCGATGTCGGCGATCGCGCATTGCTCGGTCAACTCGAGGACGATCCGGTCGACGCCGAGCCCAAGCCGGTGCAGCCAGGCGATCGTCCGTTCGCGAGTTTCGCTGAGCGCGACGAGCGCTTCGGCGCTGAAGTTCAGGAACAGTTTGCCCTCGCAGCCGAGGCGGGCGAACGCGGCCACGCACGTGCGCGCGGCCGCGTGCTCCAGCGCCACCGACAACCCGGCTTCGGCCGCGCGCGCGAACAACGCGCCGGGCGATTCGAGCACCGAGCCCGCAGGGCCTCGAATGAGCCCTTCGTAGCCAAGAACGGTGCCGCCGTCGAAGTCGACGATCGGCTGAAAGACGGCGGCAAGCGCGCGCCGAGCGATCAACTCGGCAACGTTCGGCTGGCCGAGCAGCGATGACTGGCTGAGGGGCATGACAGGACAAGAAGCCGGAGTGATTGGACTCACGGCTTATCGACCGAGATGCTTGAGAATTAAGTGAATTTTCGGTGAAGCGATGCACTGAGACGGTGCAATGCGCAGGCGCTCAGGTGCGATGTCGCGTCGTTCGCTTCGGCGGATGCAGCGGGCTAGCCGGCGAGTCGGCGTGAGCCCGTCGGTGCGCTAGTCCGCGACAGGCTCACGCCCCGGCTGCGCCAGCGAATCGTTGGCCGCATCCGTCCGGGCGTGCTCGCATACCCGGGCCGCTACACCGCTCTGCTCGGGCTCGCTCTGCGCGACCGGGTCGATGCGTCGCTCCGCGATGACGACACGGTTGCGCCCCCTGCCTTTCGCGTCGAGCAACGCCGTATCGGCGCGCCGGATCACGCGTTCGATCGGTTCGCCGCGCACGTGTCGGGCGACACCCACGCTGATTGTCAGCGCGACTTCGAATTGGCGCCAATCCTCGATCCGCCTACGCAGCCGTTCGGCGACGCGCGCCGCGTCCCGCTCGTCGGCGCCGGGCAGCAGCACGACGAACTCCTCGCCGCCAAAGCGCCCCGCGACATCGCAAGGCCGCATGCTGTGCTGAATGTGCTGCGCGATGACTTGCAGCGCGCGATCCCCGGCTTCATGGCCGAAGCGGTCGTTCACGGCTTTGAAATGATCGGCGTCGATGTACATCACGGAAAACGGCTGGCCCACGCGCTCGGCGCGCAGCAAGATGCGCCGCCCCAGTTCGAACACGCGGCGCCGGCGCGGGAGCTGCGTGAGTTCGTCGATGTCGGCGAATGCGCGCAGTTGTCGCTCGAGCCGAAAGCTCTTCTTTTGAGAACGCAGAGCGAAGAGATTGGTGACTAGGCTCGTCGAAATGGCGATGAACATCGACAGCACGACGCCGAACTGCTCCACGGCGGGCGGTTGGCTGATGGCCATCAGCGCGAGCGGACCGGCGATGGCGAGCGCGGCGGCGGAGGGGAAATCCCAGCCGCGCAGCAGCACGGGGCTGAACGTCAGCGGGATCAGCACGAAGGCGGGCAGCACGATGAGCATGCCGTCGCCGAACTGCAGGGCATGCAAGACAATCCCGGCCTCCAGCGAGGCGATAAAGCCAAGCGCGGCCAGGCTCGCCGGCAACCCGCTTCCCTTGGCCCAGGCAATGACGAGCGATATCGCCATCGGCAGCGCGGGCAGTGCGCTCGTGAACGCGGCGAACGACATGCGCTGCTCGTCGAGCCAGGCGTCGCCCGCGACGAGCACAACGTAGCCGACGAGCGCCGTGGCGAGTTGCGCGCAAAGGAACGACCACAGCCGATTTGCTGCGTAATCTTCGAACGAATGCGTGTCTTCCGGCGCCTCGATCGTCTTGGCACGCCGCCCCCGGATGCGCTGCATGCGACGCGACGTCGGCTCGTGGCGAGCGTCGTGAGATCGGTCCTCGGTGGTCATTTTATTGTCTCGCTTGGACTTGCAATTTCAGCATTTACGGAAAAAGCTTATCTGCACCCCGTCGCGACATTTTAATAGCGCAATTTGATTAGTGGGACGATCTTAAGAAGATTTATGAACGGGTGGGCGGCCGCGCGCCTGTGCGGAGCAGTTTCCCCGCCTCGCAAGGCGATGAAAGAGCAAAACGCTAGCGACCCTGGTCAATTACAGGTCGAGCCGATTTGCATTTGTTGGGATTGTCGAATTAGCAAACGTTTGCTCGAAACATTGCGTGTTTTTGCGCCCTTGCAATGCGCCGCCCATAATCGTGTTTCTCTGTAACGGAGATTACGATGCAATGCAATATCGAGAGCAAGCGCGGGCAAGCGTTGCTCGCGCGCGCCGCCGGCGGGGCAGCGGCACGCGCATTTTGGTGCGGTCAGCGCTGGCGCGCGGCGGCCGGCTCGGTGCGGGCGGGCTGTGCGCCGCGCGTGGCCCAGCGCTGGTCCAGCGCCGCGCAGACCATCAGCTGCATTTGATGGAACAGCATGAGCGGCAAGACCACGGCGCCTACGGCCTGCGACGCGAAGATCACTTTCGCCATGGGAATGCCGGAGGCGAGGCTTTTCTTCGAACC
>JBQCDS010000028.1:0-4549 GCA_051961035.1 Trinickia sp.
TCATCGCCGAACGTCATTTCCGTTGGCGGCACGACGCTCTTCACATCGGGCGGCAACTGGGCCCGCGAAACGGTGTGGAACGAGGGACTCGACGGCAACGGCAAGCTCTGGGCATCGACCGGCGGTATCAGCCAAGTCGAGTCGCTGCCTTGGTGGCAGAAGTCGCTTTCGGTCCGTCCCAAACCTACCGGCCGCGCCGTGCCCGACATTTCGTTCGACGCGGCTCAAGGCTCCGGCGCGCTCGTCTACAACTATGGCGAGATCCAACAGATCGGCGGCACGAGCCTCGCCTCGCCCATTTTCGTCGGATTGTGGGCGCGCCTCCAAACGGCGAACTCGAACACGCTGGGGTTCCCCGCCGCCAGTCTCTACGCCGCCGTGCATTCGACGCCCTCGCTCGTACACGACGTGACCTCGGGCCACAACGGCGATCAAGGCTACGGCTACCGAGCCGCCAAGGGTTGGGACTACCCGACGGGCTGGGGCAGCCTCATCATGTCGGATTTGGCGTCGTACGTCGGCAGCCATTCGTTCGGGCAATGACAAAAGAAACAGCATGGCGGATGAGCAGGCCGCCGGACAATCGTTAGTTTGCTAGCTTGCAAGTTGCGTTGGAGCCCTGCGTCGATGTCCGCCACGAGCCGGTCCGGCCCCGCATCCGGCCGGCTATTTCGTTGTGCACGCAACAAGTTTCCGCATTTCGCGGACAGCGCCGGGAAGTCGGCGCATAATCGCTGCTTTGCGTCCTGGCCCAGGATTCATCGTTGCAGCGCCGCTTGTTCATGCCGCTTGCCATCAAAGCCTTCATCGCCCCGTTGATCGTGGCCTGCGCCATGTTCATGGAAAGCGTCGACGGAAATATCATCGTCACGGCATTGCCGGCGATGGCGCGCGATTTCGGGAGCGACCCGGTCGCGCTGAAAGTCGCGATCACGAGTTACGTCGTCGGGCTTGGCGTCTTCATTCCGATCTGCGGCTGGCTGGCCGATCGCTTCGGCGCCCGCTCCGTCTTTCGAACGGCGATCGGGATCTTCGTCGTCGGCTCCGTCATGTGCGGCTTCGCTCGCACGCTGCACATATTCACGCTCGCTCGCTTCCTGCAAGGCATCGGCGGCGCGATGATGGTGCCCGTGGGCCGCATCATCATTTTTCGAGCGGTGCCCAAAACCGAGTTCGTGCGCGCCATGAACTACCTGAGCCTGCCCGCCATGCTCGCGCCGGCCGCGGCACCGCTGCTCGGCGGCTTCATCACCACCTATCTGCACTGGCGGTTGATCTTTTTCATCAATGTGCCCGTCGGCATTCTCGGTGTGTATCTGACGAATCGCCATATCGTCAACACGCACGAGCCGCATCCCGGGCCGCTCGACTGGTTCGGCTTCTTGCTATCGGCGGTGGGCGGGTCGCTCGTCATGCTCGGGCTTTCGCTGATCGGCAGCGAACTCATCTCCGATCGCACCGCCTATGAGATGTCCGTGACGGGCGCACTGCTGTTGACTTTGTACGTGCTGTACGCGCAGCGTGCGCAGCGGCCCGTTCTCGACCTGCGGTTGCTGCGCGTCCCGACGTTTCGCGCGAGCGTGCTCGGCGGTTCGATGTTTCGGATCGGGCTCGGCGCCGTGCCGTTCTTGCTGCCGCTCGCGTTACAGGAAGGGCTCGGCATGTCGGCCTTTCAATCGGGGGCCATCACCTGCGCCTCGGCCTTCGGCAGCATATTCATGCGCTCGCTCACCTCGTCGGTGCTGCGCAAGTTCGGTTTTCGTACCGTGCTCATCTACAACGCCATTTTCTCGGGCTTCGCGATCGCTGCGTATGGCGCGTTCTTTCCGGGCACGCCGATATGGGTCATGTGGTTGATTGTGCTGCTGGGCGGGTTCTTCCCGGCGCTGCAGTTCACCAGCCTCAATTCGATGATCTATGCGGAAATCGGAAGCCAGGATGTTGGCCGCGCAACGAGCCTCGGCAGCGTGGTGCAGCAAATGTCGCTCGGGCTCGGCGTGACCGTCGGCGGAATCGTGCTTCAGATCTCGCGCGATTTGCATGGGCACGCGCACGCGCTGTGGTCGGACTTCTGGCCGTCGTTCGTCGTCGTCGGCCTGTTCTCGCTCGGCTCCATTCCCATCACGCGACGGCTTACCCCGGATGCGGGCGACGAAATCGCCCGTGGTTCGCGCGGTTAAATTCACGCATGCAGACGCAACGCAGCGTAGCGCATGAGCCGCAGCGCGAACAGCCGGCGCTTGCGCTTGCGCTATAGCTCGTGCACCTAGGCGTTCACGCCGCGATGCTGCCCTGGCCACGCTCGCTCGCATACCCGCGCACCGCTTCGACGACGATCGTCGCAAGCTGATCGACCGGCGGCGCGGCAGCGCTCGATCCGCGCAGTAGCGAAAGCCCGAGCGAGGGCAACACCGGCAGCCCATATTCGGCCGGATCGAGCGTGCGCACGGTGGAAGGCAGGCCATACGGCGTGCGCACGGTCATCCCGAGCCCCGCCGCCGCAGCGGCCCATAAGCCGGCAAGGCTCGGGCTCGTCAGCGCGACGCGCCATGCAATGCCCGCGCGATCGAGCGCGTCGGTCGCGAGCGAGCACAGCAGGCATCCCCCGTCGAACAGAACGAGCGGCAACGGTTCACGTGTATCGGGCGACCATTGGAGGGCATCCGATCCGATCCAGTGCAACGGCGGTTTGGCCACATCGACGCTCATGCCCGCCGCGCGGCGCGTTTGCATCGATAGATTGAGATCGTCCCAAACGAGCGCGAGATCGAGCTCGCCGGCATCGAGCCGCTCGGTCAAATCGGCGTTGCGTGCGACGCGTGCTTCGATGCGAACCTTCGGATGCGCGCGAGCGAATCGGCCCAACACGCCGGGCAGCAGCGATTCGCCGAAATCCTCTTGCAAGCCGAGGCGCACCCACCCTTGCAGATCCGTGCCCCGCGCCGCGACGACAGCCTCGTCGTTCAAATCGACGATACGCCGCGCGTAGCGAAGCATGGTCTCGCCGGCATCGGTCAAACCGAGGCCCCGCCCCGCTTTTCGAAAGAGCGGCGCCCCAACCTGTTCTTCCAGCTTCCTGATTTGGGCGCTAACCGCCGATGTGGAACGGCCGACCCGGTCGGCGGCCTTGGCGAAGCTGCCCAAATCCATGCCGGTGACGAAGCTGCGCAACGCGGCGACGTCGAAATTCGTTTGGCTCATTGGCTCCCCTTATCATCCTGATTTTTCGAACGGTTGATCCTTAATTATCCGATTTTCAGGATGATCATAGAGTGCGAGACTGCCTCCGTCAAACTTTCACGGAGCACCGCATGGACACGCACTACGCCGTCAAACGCCCGGACAAGGCACTGCCTGCCTCGCATCGGTGGAAGGTGCTCGCCGTTGGCGTCGCTGCCAATGCCGGCTTTTCCGCGGCCGCCGCCGGCATTCCGACGACAGCCGTTTGGATGCGCGCGGGCTACCAGTTGGACAATGCCCAGTTGGGCATCGCCCTGGGCGCGACAGGTCTTGGCATTGCGCTGTCGGAACTGCCTTGGGGCCTTGCGACCGATCGATTCGGCGATCGCCCCGTGCTCGTCGCTGGTCTGCTAGGAACCGCGCTCGCGCTCGTATCGATGGCGCTCGTCGTCGTGCCTTCGGCTGCGTCGATCCCGGGCCTGCCGCGATTGGCTTTGGCCATGGCCTTGGTTGGCTTGCTCGGCGGCAGCGTCAACGGTTCGAGCGGTCGCGCGATCATGAGTTGGTTCAGCGCGGGGGAGCGCGGCATCGCGATGAGTATCCGGCAAACGGCCGTCCCGCTTGGCGGCGGCATCGGTGCCGCGCTGCTGCCGTGGCTCGCCGCGACACATGGCTTCGCCGCGGTCTATAGTGCGCTTGCATTGCTGTGCGCGGTGCCAGCGGCTTTTGCCGTGCGCTGGCTTCATGAGCCACCGCTTATCGTCTCGGCTTGTGCCGCGCCACTTGGCCCCACGATAACGGGCAGTGCCGCCGCGCAGCGCAGCCCGCTCGGCGATATGCGGATTTGGCGCGTCGCGATCGGCATCGGCGTGCTGTGCATGCCGCAGTTTGCCGTGCTCACGTTCGCAACCGTCTTCTTGCACGACTTCGGGCGGCTGGGCACGGCGGGCATCAGCGCGACGATGGCCTGCGTACAAATCGGCGCCATGATCATGCGAGTCTGGAGCGGGCGTCATACCGATCGTCGCGGCAACCGGCGCGGCTATTTGCGTGGCTCGACGCTCGTCGCGGGCGCGTCTTTCGCCGCGCTCGCCTTTGCCGTGGGACTCGGGCGCGCGATGCCCGTGTCCTCGGTGATCGGGTTGATCGTGCTCGCCGGCGTGTGCGTCTCGGCGTGGCACGGGGTGGCGTACGCCGAACTGGCGACGCTCGCTGGTCCCGCGCGAGCCGGGACGGCGCTCGGCATGGCGAACACCATCGTCTACGTTGGCCTGTTCCTCGTGCCGCTTATGCTGCCTCACCTGCTGGCAGCGAGCTCGTGGGCGGCCGTTTGGCTCGTGGCGGGACTCGTTTCGCTCGCCGTCTATCC
>JBQCDS010000029.1:0-2940 GCA_051961035.1 Trinickia sp.
CCCTTGCCATGCTCGCCGGCGCGCGCCGCTTCGATCGCCGCATTCAGCGCGAGCAGGTTCGTTTGATAGGCGATGTCGTCGACGATGCCGATTTTTTCGGCGATCTGCTTCATTGCTGCGACAGTGGCTTTCACCGCTTCGCCGCCTTCCGTGGCTTCGCCGGCCGACTTCCCGGCCATGCCGTCGGTGACACGCGCGTTTTCCGTGTTCTGCGCGATCGAGGCCGTCATCTCTTCCATCGATGCACTCGTCTCTTCAACGTTCGCCGCTTGCTCGCTCGACGCCTGCGACAACGATTGTGCCGTCGCGCTGACTTCTTCCGATGCGCTCGCGAGCGACTCGGCGCTGCTGTTCACTTCAGTGACGACTTGCAACAGCCTCGTCACCATCGACTTCATTGCATAGAGCACGCTCGATGTGTCGTTCGCACGCAAACTCACCGCGATCGTCAAGTCGCCGCTGGCGACGCTGTTTGCGATTTCAGCAACGTAAGCCGGTTCGCCGCCGAGTTGACGCGTCAATGCGCGCGTCACGACGAACGCCATTGCCAGCGCGAGTGCGACGCAACCGAGGACGATCCCGATCATCCACAGGCGCGCGCCGGCATAGACGACGTCGGCATATTCGGCCGTGCGATCCGCTTCCTGCATCACTGCATCGGCCAATCGATCCGACGTCTCGCGCAGTGAGTCATATTGCTTCTGAAGATCGCCGTTCAGATAATCGCTGGCTTGTTGATTCTTGCCCTGCGAGATCAAAGTGAACAACGTCGACTGATCGGTGAGAAACGCGTCGAGGTCGCTCTTCAGGCTGTCGTTGTGATGTTTCGCTTCCGCGCTCACCAGCAGCTTGCCGAGCTCCTCCTGCAACTTTTGCGCTTCGGCCGTGCGCTGGGTGAATTCCTTATCATCCGCCGCGGCTTGCGCCGCATCGTTCGTTGCCAAACGTCGGTATTCCAATACCCGCATCCGGTTGACGCTGGATTTGATTAGCGTCACGTCGCGAACCGCAGGCACCGCCTGCTTCGCCAAGCGCGTCGCCTGGTCATTCACGTTCGACAACTGCGCGAGCGCGTAGACGCCTAGCCCACCCATTAAGACGAGCAAAATGGCGAACGAACCGAACAGCTTCGTCGCGAGCTTCATGTTTCTGAACATATGATTTCCTTCTATCGGGGACGCTTTGCGGCCGATACGGCTAACGGCACCAAGCGCAAGTCAGGTCAATGGTCGCCCGCATAGGCCGTGGCCGCCGCGGACTTTTGAATTTGCTGCAACAGCACCGGTACATCGAGGATCAAGGCGACCTCGCCGCTGCCGAGGATCGTCGATCCGCTGATCCCGCGTACTTGCGCGAAGATCTTCGAGAGCGGCTTGATAACGGTTTGCGTCTCGCCCATCAGCGCATCGACGACGATGCCGAATTTCTGGCCGGCGTGTTTGACGACGACGATGTTCTGGCGCGTCGGCGGTTCGCCGGGAACGTCGAATAAGGCACGCAGCCGGATGAACGGCATGACGGTGCCGCGTAGATCGGCGTAGTCGTGCTCGCCGGTGGGCGCGAATTCGACGCATTCGTCGACCATTTCGAGCGGGACCACGAAGACGGAGCGACCCACGCTTACTTGAAAGCCGTTGATGATCGCGAGCGTCAAAGGCACGCGCACGGTGACAGCCGTGCCTTGTCCCAACCGGCTGTCGATCTCGATGCTGCCGCGTAGCTCGCCGATGTTGCGTTTGACGACATCCATGCCGACGCCGCGGCCGGACAGCTTCGTGACCTGCTCGGCGGTAGAAAAACCGGGCTCGAAGATCAGCGCGTGAATTTCCGCATCGGTCATCGAACGGTCGGCTTCGACGAGCCCTCGCGAGATCGCTTTTGCCAGGATGCGGTCGCGGTCCAAGCCGCCGCCGTCGTCGCTCACTTCGATGACGATGCTCCCCGAGTCGTGGTACGCGTTCAGCAAAAGGGTGCCGTGCGCCGGCTTGCCGCGTGCGATGCGCGTCTCGCGCGCTTCGATGCCATGATCCATCGCATTGCGCACGAGGTGCATGAGCGGATCGCCGATACGCTCGACGACGGTCTTATCGAGCTCGGTGTCCTCGCCGCTCACGCGCAGCTCGATGTCCTTACCGAGCTCGCGTGCAACGTCGTGCACGACACGACGGAAGCGGCTGAACGTGCCGCCGATTTTCACCATGCGTAGCTGCAGCGCTGTGTCGCGCACGCCTTCGATCAGCGCGGAGAGCGTGGCCGTCGACTCCTGCAGTTCGGCGTTGTGAATGCGTTTTGCAAGGACGTTCGCACTCGCGGACGCCGTGATCAATTCGCCGACGAGATCGATCAAGCGGTCGATCTTGTCCGCATCGACACGCACCGACTGGCGCTCGGCCGGAGGGGGACCGCTGGGCGATTTCGCGGTCGGCTGTTGCATGGTTTGAGCCTGCGTGGGCGTCGAAGCGGGAGCCGATTCAGTTTCCGGCGCAGGTTCGCTTGAACTCGCTTGCGCCTCTTGCGGCGTAGTGCCGTCGGCTGTGCCGACCATGGCAGCGCTCGGAGCGGTTGGAATCGTGCTCGCCTCTCTTTCGCTGCGCTCGTCGGCGCGTGCGACATCCAGCATACAGTCGTCGGCCACGAATTCGAACGCGCCTTCGATGGCCGCTCTGTCCGCCTCGGAGGCAAAGTAGATTTCGAAGGCTAGATAGCAAGTCTCGGCATCGAGCGCATCGAGCGCCGGCAATCGATCGGCAACCGTGACGACACGTTCGATCTCACCGAACGTGCCGAGATACCGAATGAACGACAACGGGTCCATGCCGTTGCGAAAGACGTCCTGACCGAATCGCACCGCGATGCGCCAGTGTGCGATACCCCCCGCCGAATCGTCGGCGTCTTGCTGAGCGGGGCTCGGAGATCCCGGTACGGGTTTAGGCTCGGACA
>JBQCDS010000030.1:0-2532 GCA_051961035.1 Trinickia sp.
ACCGCGGACGAGTTCATGCTGACCTTGTCCGCGCCCGCGTTGAGCAAGCGCCGCACGTCTTCCACCGCGCGCACGCCGCCACCGACTGTGAGCGGGATGAAAACCTGAGCCGCCACGGCTTCGATGATCGGTAGGATCAGGTCGCGTTGATCGGAGGTGGCCGTGATGTCGAGGAAGGTCAGTTCGTCGGCGCCTTGCTCGTCGTAGCGGCGCGCGATTTCGACCGGGTCCCCCGCATCGCGCAGCTCCACGAAGTTGACACCTTTGACGACACGGCCGGCGGTCACGTCGAGGCAGGGAATGATGCGTTTAGCTAAAGCCATGATGGTGCAATGCCGCTAAGTGGGCCGCCTGCCGTTGAGCAGACGGCGTGATGCCGTGGTGGGGCGAACGTGCCCAAGCCCTGTATTGCCGGGGCGCGGCGCCTGGCCGAGCCGCCGCTGGCCGCCGCCGAGCGCGACACTCGACGCCGGCGGCAACGACAGGCCACGCCTTAAGCGTCGTCCGATTCGCGCAGCGTGTCCGCGCGCGTTTGCGCCGTTGCGAAGTCGAGGTCGCCCGAATAGATCGCGCGCCCGCAGATCACGCCCTCGACGCCTTCGCTCTCAACGTCGCACAGCGCCTCGATATCGGCCAGATTCGACAGCCCGCCGCTTGCGATCACGGGAATTTTCACCGCACGCGCGAGCCGTACCGTCGCTTCGATATTGACGCCTTGCAGCATGCCGTCGCGGCCGATATCGGTATAGATGATCGACTCGCAGCCGTAATCCTCGAACTTTCGCGCCAGATCGACCACTTCATGGCCCGTGAGCTTGCTCCAGCCGTCGGTGGCTACTTTGCCGTCCTTCGCGTCGAGGCCGACGATGATATGACCGCCGAACGCCGTACAAGCATCTTGGAGGAAGCCCGGGTTCTTCACCGCGGCCGTGCCGATGATGACGTACGACAGGCCGTCGTCCAGATAGCGCTCGATCGTTTCCAAGTCTCGGATGCCGCCGCCCAACTGCACGGGGATCTCGCTGCCGACTTCGTCGATGATGGCGCGGATCGCCTCTTCGTTCTTCGGTTTGCCGGCGAACGCGCCGTTCAAGTCGACGAGATGCAGCCGACGCGCGCCGCGATCGACCCAATGCCGAGCCATGGCCGCGGGATCTTCGGAAAATATCGTCGCCTGGTCCATATCGCCTTGTTTGAGGCGCACACACTGACCGTCCTTGAGGTCGATGGCGGGAATCAGCAGCATAGCAATGGCGTGAAATCTGGGAGGTTGAATGGTGGCGGCTTCCGGCGTGAGGCACATAAGCCTGCCCGACGTCGTCAAGCCGTGTCGCTTAGTGTAGTACAAGTCTTTCGAGGCTCCGCCCGCTTGCCGCCGGAATGACCGAATCGGGCAAACGGCCGTGCCCTGCATCAAGGATTCCAGTCGACAAAATTGCGGTACACGCGCAGCCCCGTGTCGGCGCTCTTTTCCGGGTGAAACTGCGTCGCGAAGATGTTCTCGCGCGCCACGGCCGACGCGAACGTCGCGCCGTAGTCGGTCTCGCCCGCGATGTGCTCGCGGCTTTCGGGCGCAACGTAGTAACTATGGACGAAATAAAAGAACGCGCCGTCCGGCACCCCGGACCACAGCGGGTGCGCGCGCGTTTGCCGCACGCGATTCCAACCCATTTGCGGCACTTTGAAGCGCGAGCCGTCGTCTTGCAGCTTGCCCTCGAGATCGAAACGTACCACTTTGCCCGGCATCAAACCGAGCCCGGGCGTCGACCCTTCCTCGCTCCAATCGAAGAGCATTTGCTCGCCGACGCACACGCCCATGAGCGGCTTCGCGCGCGACGCTTCGAGCACCGCTTCCTGCAACCCCGATTCGCCAAGACAGCGCATGCAGTCGGGCATCGCGCCCTGGCCCGGCAAGACGATGCGCTCAGCCGCGCGAATGCCTTCCGGACGATCGACGATCGCCACGTCCGCTTCGGGTGCGGCCTTCTTCAGCGCTTGGTACACCGAACGCAGGTTGCCCATCCCGTAATCCACAATCGCAATCTTTTTCATCGCAAAAAGGCCCTTGGCCGTCACACCTTTCACCGCAAGTTAGGCAGCAACGCCTTCAATCCGTCGACGATGAACTCCACCGCCAGTGCCGACAACATCAAACCCATGAGCCGCGTACCGATATTGATGCCCGTCTGGCCCACGAAACGGGCGATCGGATCGGCCATCCTCAGCGCCCAGAAACAGATCACCGCGATCGCCGCGCCGATCGCGATCAGCCCGGCCCGATCGTACCAGTGGGCCACGCCCGCCGAATAGACGATCACCGTGCTGATGGTGCCGGGGCCCGTGAGCAGCGGAATCGCGAGCGGCACGACCGCGATGCTGTTCTTCGATTCGGGGGCGGCGCGCGCCACGGCCCTCCCACCACGATTTCCCAACAGCGCAAAGTGCCTCTTAAAAGCCACACCAACCCTCAAGAATTCGACGCCCCCAACAAACCACCCCACCCAAAACCACCACAAAAAAAATAAAATAAGG
>JBQCDS010000031.1:0-12801 GCA_051961035.1 Trinickia sp.
CGGCGGAAGCCAAAAGTACATCCAAGGACATTTCGTCGGCGGGTACCGGATTCCCGTGCAGGCGTGGGGCATCGGGCCGGATTACGGGGCTTACGTGGCGCCCCGGCTGGCGCTTTGAGGGGCGGAAAGTTAAAAAGCCGGCGAGCGGTATCTGCTCGCCGGCTTTGCCGCGGTCACTCACGCGTCGAGACTCGTTAGCCTGAAGTTCCGGCCGCCGCCGCGGCATCCACAGCACCAACGGCTCCCACCGCCCCCGACGCCGCCCCAACCGTGGCCGGCGCATCGGCCGGCCTTGGCGTGTCGCCTGTGTTCGCGATCCAACCGCCACCGAGCGCAACGTACAAATTGACCAGATTGTCGAGCCGCGCCACGCGTGCGTTGACGAGCGACTGCTGCGCCGAATAGAGGTTCGTCTGCGCCGTCAGCACCTGCAAGTAGCTGTCGACACCGTTCTTGTAGCGAAGCTGCGACAGATCGAGCGTGCGCGATTGCGCGAAAGTGGTGCGTTCAAGCGCTTGGATCTGCGCATCGTACGTGCTGCGTGCCGCTAAATCGTCGGCCACTTCGCGGAACGCCGATTGAATCGCCTTCTCATAGTTCGCGATCTCGATCCGCTTCTGAACATGGGCCAAATCGAGGTTCGCGAGATTTTGCCCGCCCTCGAAGATCGGCAGCGTGATCTGCGGCGCGAACGACCACGCTGCCGAACCGGCCTTGAACAAGCCGCCGAGTGTCGGGCTTGCCGTGCCGAACGCCCCCGTCAACGAGATCTTCGGGAAGAACGCCGCCCGCGCCGCGCCGATGTTCGCGTTAGCCGCACGCAGCGTCGCCTCGGCCTCCATGATGTCGGGCCGGCGCGTCAGCAGATCGGACGGCAAACCCGCCGGGATATCGGTCAGCAAGCGCTGATCGCCCAGCGTCTGGCCCGCCGGCAGATCGTCGGGCAGCGGCTGCCCAACGAGCAGCACGAGCGCGTTTTCCGCCTGCGCCCGCGCGCGCGCCTGCGCTTCGCGATTGGCGCGCGCCTGCTCGACGACCGTCTCCGCCTGACGCAGGTCGAGCTCCGACCCGGTGCCGTTCTCGAACTGCAACTTCGTGAGCGAGTACGACGATTCGGCCGTCTTCAAGGTTTCGTCGGTGATCTTGAGCAGATCGTCCACGGCCAACATCTGCAAGTACTGCTGCGCCACTTGCGCAACGAGCGAAATCTCGGCGGCCTTGCGCGCTTGCGCCGTCGCCAAATACTGCTCGAGCGCTTGATCCTTCAAGCTGCGGATGCGCCCCCAAAAATCGAGCTCCCATGAGGCATTGAGCCCCACCTGATACCGCTGCGAGATCGTTTGGCCGAACAGCGACAAATCCGTCGGCGAGCGCTGAACCGATTTGCTGGCTTGAGCGTCGATCGCCGGGAAGAGCTGCGCGCGCGTGATTCGATATTGCGCGCGCGCCGCATCCACATTCAGAACGGCAACGCGCAAATCGCGATTGTTTTGCAGCGCAAGGGCGATGAGCTGTTGCAGGCGCGGATCGGCGAAAAACTCGCGCCAGCCGATGTCGACGGCCGCACGGCCGTTCGCGGTGTCGCCCGCGTTCGTTTCCGGCTGCGTCGCGTAGACGCCCGAAGCCGGGAAAGTGCCCGCGACGGGCGCGGCCGGTCGTTAGTACTTAGGGACGAACGTGCAACCGGCCGCGAAAACCGCGCACGCGATCGCAAACAAATAATATAGTTTCATGTCAGTGTCCTTCGCCGCCGTTCTTGCCCTCGCCTTCGACCGGCCGATGCGGCGCCGAATGGTGCGCCTCGGCAAGCCGGGCCGCTTCGTCCGCATCTTCCGCCTCGCCCGCGAACTTCGCGCGAATCACGACGAAGAACATCGGGATGAAGAAGATGGCGAGGAACGTCGCCGTCAACATGCCGCCGATCACACCCGTGTCGATCGCGTGCTGGCTAGCCGAACCCGCGCCGTTACTGATCGCGAGCGGCAGCACGCCAAGAATGAACGCCAAGGACGTCATCAAGATCGGGCGCAGCCGCAGCCGCGCGGCTTCCATCGCTGCTTCGACCGGCCCCATGCCTTCGTTGTGCTGCAGTTCGCGCGCTAACTCGACGATCAGAATCGCGTTCTTTGCCGATAAGCCCACCGTGGTCAGCAAGCCGACTTGGAAGAACACGTCGTTCTCGAGCCCACGCAGCGTGGCGGCGAGCAGCGCGCCGATCACGCCAAGCGGCACCACCATGATGACCGAGAACGGAATCGACCAGCTTTCATAGAGCGCGGCCAAGCACAGGAACACGACGAGGATCGACAAGCCGTAGAGAATCGGCGCTTGCGAGCCCGATTGAATTTCCTGATACGAGAGCCCCGTCCACGAGTAGCCGATGCCGGCCGGCAGCTTCGCGGCGATTTTTTGCATCGCCTGCATGGCCTGGCCCGTACTCTTGCCCGGGGCGGCCGCCCCTTGGATTTCCATCGACGCAATGTCGTTGTAGCGCTCGAGCTTCGGCGAGCCGAACGTCCAATGCCCCGTCGCGAACGACGCGAACGGCACCATCGAGCCCGACGCATTGCGCACGTACCAGCTGTTCATATCCTCGGGCTTCATGCGGAACGGCGCATCGGCCATCACGTACACCTTCTTGATCCGGTTATCGGTATCGAGGAAGTTGTTCACGTATTGCGATGCCCACGCCACCGAGAACGTCTGATCGATCGCCTGCGGCGACACGCCAAGCGCTTGCGCCTTCTCGCGATCGATGTCGACCTTGAACTGCGGCGTGTCGTTCAGCCCGTTCGGCCGCACGAGCGCAAGTGTCGGATCCTTGGCCGCCATCCCGAGCAACTGATTGCGCGCCTTCATCAAGGCGTCGTGACCCAGCCCCGCGTTGTCGGTCAACTCGAAGTCGAAGCCCGATGCGGTGCCGAGTTCGGGAATCGACGGCGGATTGAACGGAATCACCATCGCGTCTTTGTAGTGCGAGTAGTGCGCGAACATCCGCTGAATGATCGCCTGCACCTTCTGATCCGAATGCTGCCGCAAGCCGTAGTCCTTCAACCGCACGAACACGAGGCCCGAGTTCTGGCCGCGGCCCGCGAAGCTGAAGCCGTTCACCGTGAAGACCGATTCGACGAGCGACTTCTCTTTCGTGAGCAGATAGTCGGAGATGTTCGAAAGCGTGCGCTCCGTGGTTTCCTGCGTCGAGCCTGTCGGCGTCTGCACGATCACGAACATGAGCCCTTGATCTTCCTCGGGCAGGAACGACTTCGGCAAACGCACGAACAGCAGACCGACCGCGACGATCAGCACCAAATAGATCAGCAGCCAGCGGCCGGAACGGCGAATCACATGATGCACGCCGCTGTGGTACTTATCGCGGCTGCGCTCGAACGTGCGGTTGAACCAGCCGAAGAAACCCGTCGTGGCCTCATGCTCGCCAGGTTGAATCGGCTTGAGGATCGTTGCGCACAGCGCCGGCGTCAGGATCAACGCGACCAGCACCGACAGCACCATCGCCGAGACGATCGTCAGCGAGAACTGCCGATAGATCGCACCGACCGAGCCCCCCGAGAGCGCCACGGGCACGAACACGGCCGACAGCACGAGCGCCACGCCCACGAGCGCGCCCGTGATCTGTCCCATCGCCTTGCGCGTCGCCTCGCGTGGCGACAGCCCCTCCTCGCGCATGACGCGCTCGACGTTTTCCACCACGACGATCGCGTCGTCCACGAGCAGACCGATCGCAAGGACGAGCCCGAACATCGACAGCACGTTGATGGAGAAACCCACCACGTTCATGATCGCGAACGTACCGAGCAGCACCACCGGGACGGCGATCGTCGGGATCAGCGTCGCGCGCAGATTCTGCAGGAACAGGTACATCACGAGGAAGACGAGCACGATCCCTTCGAGCAGCGTCTTGACCACTTCCTCGATCGACAAACGCACGAACGGCGTCGTGTCGTACGGGTATTTCACGACGAGGCCATGCGGGAAGTACTTCGACAATTCGTCGATCTTCGCGCGCACTTCCTTGGCCGTTTCGAGCGCGTTCGCGCCCGTGGCGAGCTGAATGCCCATACCCGCCGTCGGCTGTCCGTTGTACTTCGTGTCGAAGTTGTACGTTTCGCCGCCGAGCTCGACGCGCGCGACGTCCTTGATGCGCACTTGCGAGGCGTCGGGATTCACCTTCAGCAAGATGTTGCCAAAATCCTTCGGCGTGCGCAGCAGCGTCTGCTCGGTGATCGTCGCCTGCAACATCTGGCCGGGCACGGATGGCGTGCCGCCAAGCTGGCCGCCTGCGATTTGGACGTTCTGCTGCTGCAAGGCGGTGACGACGTCGCCCGGCGTCAAGCTGTAGTTCGTCAGCTTGTTCGGGTCGAGCCAGATCCGCATCGCGTACTGCGTGCCGAACAGGTTGACCGTGCCCACGCCGTTGAGCCGGCTGATCGGATCCTCAATGTGCGAGGCGACATAGTTGGCGAGATCGTACCGGCTCATGCTGCCGTCTTCGGAGACGAACGCCAGCACGAGCAAGAAGCTGCTGCTCGACTTGGTCACCTTCGTGCCGAGTTGCTGCACGACCGTCGGCAAGAGCGGCGTCGCGAGCGACAGCTGGTTTTGCACCTGAACCTGAGCGATGTCCGGATTCGTGCCGGCGTCGAACGTCAACGTGATCGTTGCCCTGCCCGAGTCGTCGCTCGTGGAAGACAAATACAGCAGATGGTCCAGACCGGTCATCTGCTGCTCAATCACCTGCGTGACCGTGTTTTCGACTGTCTTCGCCGACGCGCCCGGATAGCTCGCCGATATCTGGACCGACGGCGGCGCGATCGTCGGGTACTGCGCGATCGGTAGATTGAAGATCGAGGCGATCCCCGCCAGCATCAGGATGATCGCGATCACCCAGGCGAAGATTGGCCGATCGATAAAGAACTTTGCCATTGTTGCGGGCTCTCCGTGATCAGGCGGCGGACGCCGACGCGCCCGAGGCCGGCTCGGCCCCGCTGGCCGGCGCCGGCAATTGCGCCGGGACCGGTTTCACTTGCATGCCGGGGTGAACCTTCTCCGTGCCCTGCACGATCACGCGATCGCCGGGCTGCAACCCGCCGTCGACGATCCAGTTGGGCCCTTGTATGCCCGCCGTCGCGAGCTCGCGCGGCACGACTTTGTCGTCCTTGCCAACGACGAGCGCAATGGCGGCGCCCTTTTGATCGTGCGTCACGCCGATTTGCGGCACGAGCATCGCGCGTTCGTTCACGCCTTCCTCGATGCGCGCGCGCACGAACATGCCCGGCAGCAGCACGCGGTGCGGGTTCGGGAACGTCGCGCGGATCGTGACCGAGCCCGTCGATTGATCGACGGTGACATCCGAGAACTGCAACTTGCCCGGCAGCGGATAAGGCCGGCCGTCTTCGAGAATCAGCGTGACCTTGGCCGCGCCGGGGCCATTCGTCTTCAAGCGTCCTTCCTGCACCTCGCGGCGCAGCTTGAGCCCGTCGAGGCTCGATTGCGTCAGATCGACGTAGACGTTATCGAGTTGCTGAATGGTATCCATGAGCGTGGCTTGGCTCGCCTGCACGTATGCGCCCGGCGTGACTTGCGAAAGCCCCGTGCGGCCGGAGATCGGCGCCGTCACGTTGGTGTAGCCGAGGTTGATTTGCGCCGTTTCGACGGCGGCCTTGCCGGCGGCGACATCGGCCTGCGCCTGCCCCTGCGCGGCGACGGCGTTGTCGTAATCCTGCTTGCTGACGGCGTTCGCCGCGACAAGTACTTTGTAGCGGTTCGCTTGCGCCGTCGTGGTGGCGAGGTTGGCCTGCGCCTTCGCGAGCGTGGCCTTCGCGCTGTTCAGTTGCGCCTGATACGGTGCCGGGTCGATCTGGTAGAGCCGCTGGCCCGCTTTCACTTCGCTGCCTTCGGTGAATTCGCGGCGCAAGACGATGCCGTCGACGCGCGCGCGCACCTGCGCCACGAGGAAGGCGCTCGTGCGCCCAGGCAGCTCGGTGACCACGGGTACCGCGGTCGGTTTCACGGTGATGACGCCTACTTCGGGCGTTTGTTGCGGGGGCGCGGACGGCTTTTGTCCGCACGCCGCGAGCGCCACGGCCGCGATGGCGGCGCAGATGAGGCGAATTGGAACCGGTTGGACACGCATGGAGCGACCTCTGGCTGTAGCTGGGAACACAATGATCCTGTCGCGCCTCTTCCCCCGTGAGGCGCGCGGCGCGACGGTCGTCGCTGAACGTTTGGGCAAGTCGGTGAACGCCGGCCCAGATGCCATACCTTGCGTATGGCGCCGCGCGAGCCGCGCGAGAACGCGCGATGGACGACACGGTACGGCAGGCTCGCGCGCAAACGACTGACGATAATACCCGTGAATTCGCAAAGGGCATTAAACGCAGCGCGTATTTTATATACATCCTCGACTGTATGTAAAATGTCGAACATTACATGATGTTGCCGAGCCACGGTGCGCCTGCCCTTCGGAGCGCACGCGTCGCATCGGGACCGACGGCGGCCGGATGTCCGCGAGAGCGCCCGCCCCACGGGCAGCCAAACATGGTCAGACGAACGAAGGAAGAGGCCCTGCAAACTCGCAACCGCATTCTCGATGCGGCTGAGCAGGTGTTTTACGACAAGGGTGTATCGCGCACGTCGCTCGCCGATATCGCCGCGCAAGCGGGCGTGACGCGCGGCGCCATTTATTGGCACTTCGAGAACAAGGGCGATCTATTCACGGCCATGTTCGACCGCGTGCTGCTGCCGCTCGACGAACTCGGCGCGCCGCCGCAAGACAGCGCCGACGACGATCCGCTCGCGCGCCTGGCCACCGTGCTGAAGTGGTGTCTGCAAGCGGCATCCACCGATCCGCGGCGGCGTCGCGTGTTCGACATCTTGTTTTTGAAATGCGAGTTCGTCGAAGAAATGGGGCCGGTGAAGGAACGCCATCAGACGAGCATGCGCGAAGGCGTCGGCAAAATCGAGGCCGATTTGATTCTTGCCGTCGGGAAGGGGCAGTTGCCGGCTGATCTCGATACGCGCCGAAGCGCGCTGTATGTGCATGCTTTTGTCGGTGGCTTTTTGCGAGATACGCTGCTGTTGCCGCCCTCCGACGATTTCGCCTCGCACATCGACGCATTCATCGATGCCTGCATCGACGCACTGCGTACGAGCCGCGCACTGCGCAAGACGCACGAGCAATAGGTCGACAGATCGGCGCCGCCCTTCGGCACGTCCCTCGTTTGCGCGAGGGCGCGCTTCACGCCGCTAGAAGTTTCGCCCCACGCCCACCATGAACAGATCCTGATCCTTGTTGTTGAAGGTCGCCACGCGGTTGAAGCGCAGGCTCGCGGCCCAATCGCTCGTCATCTGGTAGCTGACCTGCGCACTGAGCAAGGCGTTGAGCCGGGTCTTGTGCGAGGCTTCGTCACGGTCATAAGAGAGATAAGGCCCCGCGCCCGCCGATAACGTCCATTTCGTTCCGATCGGCGCCATGTACCAGAACTGCGCCGCCGCGCCCCGTCTGCCCGCGACCCCGTTGTTGCCTTCATAGACGAGACTGGCCGAATACGCCCACGCGTTGCCGAGCGGCCGCTTGATTTCGAGCCTGTACCCTTTCTCGAACGGCACATGGGGATGGTTCGTCTGCGATGTACCGGCCCACCCACACCCCAGAGTCTTCCCAACCGAAAACAACAGATGCGCGTTGCCGGAGAACGTCGAGCCAATGCCGAAGAGCACCATGTCGGAGCTAAAGCCGTCGATCACCTGAACGTGGTTGTACTGCAGCTTGAGGAAGAACCCGTTCGGAACCAGGTAATACTTCACCGCCGCCGAGGCGCGCAGGCCCCATCGCTTTTCGTTGCGCGGCTCGTTGTCGACATGCGTCGTATCCATGCTGAAATACGGCCCCGCCGCAAACTCCAACGCCACGCGCTCGCCGAGCGGTAAGCGAAACGCGCCGAGCGCGGCGAAGCCGTCGCGGTGGTGATCGAACGGGTGCCCCTCGTTTAGATACGCCACATAGAGGGAAAGGTTGTTCGTCAACGCATCGCCGAAGCCGATTTCGTAGGCGCGCCAATGCATGTCTCCGCCCTGCGTCGCGCGCCCGTCGCCATACACCGCGTAGGCGTCGATGGTTCGCCCCGACGGCACGGGCGCGGCCGCCGATTGCGCCGCGCCGTCCGCTGCGTGAGCCAAGCTCATGCTCGCGGCAACGGCGATGCTCCCTGAACGCACGACACGTGACAAGCTGCGACGACAGTTTCCCATTTCGGTGCCCCAAGTGATGGTCCCGGAAGAATGGTCGCTGATTTTTATCGACATTGCAGGTCATTAGAGACGCAGAACCACCCCAATGAAAGCCGGGAAAGTGCTAGTGCCGCAGGCCTTCATGCCGTGATGCCAAGCTCGCTCGCCGCACGAGCCCGCGCCTTTTTGTTCGACGCCCCGATCGATCCGCGCTCGATCGGCTTGCCGGTCTCGACGGCGGCGATCCAATCGTCCGTTTTGACAACCGCCGCGAACCGCGCATGCATGACGACGGTGAATGCGCGATGGATCTCTTCGGCGCTGGCGTAACCCGCGGCGTTCTCGTAAGGCAGCGCGCCCGTCGCATCGTTCAAATACTCCACCTTCATCCCGGCATGCGAGGCGTGGAGCACCGTCGATACGTTGCAGTTGTGCGTCATGTAGCCCACCACCGAAAGCGTATCGATCCGATGATCGGCAAGCCAATCGGCCAGATCCGTGCCGGCGAACGCACTCGGCAGCGTCTTCTCGATCAGGTGATCGTAGGCGCGCTGGGCCACGACCGGGTGCAGCGCGCCGCCATGCGAGCCGCGGGCAAAGAGCGCTGCGTCGGGCGACTCCATGTGTTGAACGACGATCACGGGCACCGAATGAGCATGCGCCGCATCGATCGCACGGCCGATGTTGGCGAGCGAGTCCTGAACGGGCGGATATTCGATGGGCAGTTCGCCAGTGACGTATTCGTTTTGCACGTCGATGACGATCAGGGCGCGGCGCGGGAACGCGGACATGGCGAATCTCCTTTCGATGAGAGGGATGGTCGAGCACCGTTGTGCGTTGCTCGTGGCTTGGTGTCTTGTACTCGGTGCCAGCCTTGCGTCTCCCGGCAGGGCGACGGCATGGGCACATTGTTCCCGGTTCGTTCCCGCACCGACAGCGGCCCAAGTGCCATTCATCGATACAATCGGGCCATTCACGATTTCGCCGTTCCCAGCAACGCTCGACATCTTTCTTCCCTCACCCCAAGGCAGCCATGACGCACGCCAGTCCCGCGCCCGCCGTGCCTCCCGTCGTTGCCGTCGTGGCCTTCGACGGCATCATTGCGTTCCACCTATCGGTACCGTGCATCGTTTTCGGCGAAGACTACAGCGCGGGCGGCGTGCCGCCGTTCGATCTGCGCGTGTGCGCGGCCGAGCCCGGCATGTTGCGCACGACGGCCGGCTTCGCGATCGCCGCGCCGCATGGGCTCGAAGCGATCGCCGCCGCCGACATCGTGATCGTACCGAGCTGGCGCAACGCGCTCGAGCCGCCGAGCGACGCACTCGTCGAGGCACTGCGCGCCGCGCACGCACGAGGTGCTCAAATGGTGGGATTGTGTTTGGGCGCGTTCATCTTGGCGGCAGCCGGGATACTGGACGGCCGCCCTGCCACGACACATTGGGTGTGGGCGGACGCGTTCGCGCGCCGCTACCCCGCCGTGCGAATGGACGCGGCCGTGCTTTACGTCGACGACGGCGACGTTTTGACATCGGCGGGCACCGCAGCCAGCCTCGATTGCTGCTTGCACTTGCTGCGCCGCCGCTGCGGCGCGCGCGCCGCCAACTACGTGGCCAGGCGCCTGGTCGTGCCGCCGCACCGGCAAGGCTCGCAAGCGCAGTTCGTCGAACAGCCGGTTGACATCCGCGCACGCGAGCACCGACTGTCGGCCTTGCTCGACTGGGTGCAAGCGCATTTGCGCGATCCGCATTCGATCGATTCGCTCGCCGAGCGCGCCTTGATGAGCCGGCGCACGTTCACGCGCCGCTTCAAGCAAGCAACGGGGACGACCGTGGGTGCGTGGCTGCTCGGGGTACGCCTATCGCGCGCGCAGCAATTGCTGGAGTCGACCGACGACAGCGTCGATGCGATCGCCGAGACAGCCGGCTTCGGCTCGGCCGCCACATTGCGCCAGCATTTCGCCGAGGCGTTCAAAACGACGCCCTCGAGCTACCGGCGCGAGTTTCGAGGCGTGTGAAGCGCGAGCAAGGCGCGAAGGCATGAAGGCCTGCACGGGCCAGGTGGGGGTGAATACCGAGCCACTCATCCCAGCCAACGCGACGCGTACAGCAGCGCGGCGACGAGCACGACAATGACCACCCAGGCCCAAACCGGCATCGCTTGCGGCGACGACGCGGCACGATGCAGACCCTGCGCGCCGCGCGGCGACACGAGCGTCCCGGCGGCGCGTCCGGCGAGCGCGGCCGCTGCGGTGTGCTCCCAGTTTTTACGGCCGAGCCCGGCGATATTGATCGGCCTCAGAAAGATATGTTGACGGCGTGTGCCGCCGGTGGCGCGGTTCGCGCGCATGCCGTGCTTGGCCTCGATCACCGCGCAAAATTCGGCAAAAAAATCGTCTGCCAGATCGTGCAACGCGCTTTCGATCTGGCGCGGCGGCAACCCGGCCAGTGGCCCGGTGAGCGTGGCCCAAACGGAGTAATCGATACGGGTGGCACCGGCTTCGCCGCTCTCGCCAACAGGGCCGTCGGCGCCTAGCATGACATCGATTTGGCCGCGCAGCGAGCCGACCCCCATCGCGCACGCTTTGAAATTCAGCGTTCGATGCAGCGAATCGCCCGCACCGTCGGGTGCCCCGGTTGCCAGGCGGGCCTCCAGGCTCGCGAGGTGGGCGCGCACCTCATAGCGTGCGCGCAGCGGGCCAAGCGGCACGGTCAGCGTCAGCGCATATTCGCCCGTGGGCAACTTGTTCAACGCCTCGCAGTTTTCCAGGCTTGCCCGTAGCAGCGCAATGTCTTGCAAGGCGTCACGAACCGCGGAGGGAGCGAGCGGAACACGCAGCGCGTCGGTCAGTTCCATGGCAGCCTCCCTTTGGCCCCGGCTAAGACGTTTGATCGATGCGATCGACGCGCGACGAGTAGAACGCCACGCACCCCTTGATGGCCTCGGCGCCCGGCAAGGGGGATTCGTAGCTCCATGCGGCGTCGCGCACGGGACCGTCCTCTTCGGTGAGCAGATCGAAATAGGAGGCGTCTCCCTTGTACGGACATCGGGAAGCGCTGTCTGACGGGCGCAGGCGGGTCATGTTCACGTCTTCTCGCGGAAAGTAGAAGACATCCGGCAGGCCGGTTTCCCTTAATGTCAGTCCTTGGCTCGTATCGGCGATCGTGATGCCGCCATGGATAACGCGTAGACGGTGAGGATTCGGTTCGATATCGATACGGTGTGAGGCATCGGCACTCGGCATGTCAATTCCCTCTTGCAAGGCATAGGCCGGGTGCCCATGTGCACCGCACAATAAAAAAGCCACGAGCGGGCGCCCGTGGCTTCATTATCCGCGAAAGTCAGGCCGGATGCGCGGCCCGGCAGCGCAAGCGCCGCTCGCGCTCGGCTATTGCGTGTTCCAGTGGAAATCCGCCCTTGCCCCGGGCGCCTTGCCAACCGTCACTTGACGCGTCTGCTCCTCGTCCTTGTATTGCGCGTGCACGGTGTAACGGCCCGGCGGCAGCCTTGCAAGCAAGTAGGGGCCGCGCGAGTCGAGGTGCAGAAGATCCGTGCCGTCCTTGCCGACGATGCGCACGTGGACGCCCGCGAGGTAGTCCGAGCCCGGGCCCGTGAAGCGCAGAGCCAGCGGCCAGTGAGGCGCGGCGCGCTTGAGCGCGGCCGACTCGTCGCTGCCGACGCCGCCGGAGACATAGGCCACATCGCCCTGATGCTGCATCTGCGGCATGCCGCCGCCGTTTTCGTTGCCGGCGCTGGTCATATCCGTGGTCGTGCCGCCGACGGTACCCGAGGCCGAGCCGGTGTCCGACGCCTGCGCCCACGCGCCGGCCGTCAAGCTCAGCGCCGCCGCTGCGGCCGCCGCGAGCATCGCTGCCTTGCTGGTTCGCGTTTTCATTGGATCGCTCCTTCAAGTAGCGCGCCCGTCGCCTCGGCGAATTCAGGCGCAACGAGAAATCGGCATGCAAGAGCCGTTCCCGGCTGGGCCTCGCAGGGCCGCCTCGCAGGGCCGCCGTGCGGCCGGCAAGCCGGCCCAGCCGCCCATCTCAGCCCAAGTCGACCGGCACGAAGATCTGCGCGTTGTCACGCTGGATCAACAACGCCACACTGTTGCCGGATTTGGCGATGACGTCGCGCAGTTGTTCGACCGAGGTGACCGGGCGGCCGTTGACGGCGAGAATGACGTCGCCGGGCTGGATGCCAGCGCTGGCCGCTGGGCCGCTCGACTGCTGCACGAGCAAGCCGTGCGTGAGCGACGTGCCGCTGCGCTCTTGCGGCGTGAGCGGACGCACCGCCACCCCAAGCCGCCCTTGCTCCGATGTTTGCGTGCCGTTATTGCCCGCCTTGCTATCCGTGAGCGAGCCGAGCGTCACGGTGACTTGCTTCTTGGCCTTGTCGCGCCAGATATCGAGCGTTGCCTTCGTACCCGGCTTCATGCTGGCGATCTGCGCCGGCAAGTCGGTGGAGTCGTGCACGGCCCAGCCGGTTAAACCCCAAAATAAAAAGCCCCCAAGAAAACCGGCCGTAGCGGCCCGGCCGCCCCGGGCGAACTAACAAACC
>JBQCDS010000032.1:0-4045 GCA_051961035.1 Trinickia sp.
GCATGGTCATCTGCGCCGACGGCACGGATGATGCGGCCAAGCGCCTGGAGCGCGTTCAGGAGCGGCCAGTCGGAAACGGCGTCCGACCCGTCGCGCATCGCCTCCGTCTCGCGGTTCGGCGACGCGACGGAGCCGCTGTCGAGGTGATCGCGACCGATGACGATCGGCGCCTTCAGTTCCCCACGCTTGACCATCTCGTTGAACGCAAGGCCCAGACGATAGCGATCCTTGACGCCCACCCAGCAAATCCGCGCCGGCAAGCCTTGGAATGCGATGCGTTCGCGCGCCATGTCGAGCCAGTTGTGCAGATGCGGATCGTCGGGAATCAGCTCCTTGACCTTCGCGTCCGTCTTATAGATATCTTCTGGATCACCGGAGAGCGCCACCCACCGGAACGGCCCCTTGCCCTCGCAAAAGAGCGGCCGCACGTACGCGGGCACGAAGCCCGGGAAGTCGAATGCATTGGCCACGCCCATGTCGAGTGCCATTTGCCGGATATTGTTGCCGTAGTCGAGCGTCGCCGCGCCGCGTGCTTGCAGCGCCAGCATCGCCTGCACCTGCCGCGCCATCGACTGCTTCGCCGGCATGACGATGCTCTGCGGATCGGTTTTCTGGCGTTCGCGCCATTGCTCGACGTCCCACCCCTGCGGCAGATAGCCGTTGATAGGATCGTGCGCGCTCGTCTGATCGGTCACGCAATCGGGTGTGATGCCGCGCGCGACGCATGCTTCGAATACGTCGGCCGCATTGCCGACGAGCCCCACGGAGACGGCCGTGCCGCTCGCCTTGGCCGATTCGACGATGGCCAGCGCTTCGTCGAGCGTCTTCGCTTTCCGGTCGAGGTAGCGTGTTTTGAGGCGGAAATCGATGCGCGTTTCATCGCACTCGACGGCGATCATCGAAAACCCCGCCATCGTCGCCGCGAGCGGCTGCGCGCCGCCCATCCCGCCCAGGCCGCCCGTTAGGATCCAACGCCCCTTGGCATCGCCGTTGAAGTGCTGATTGGCCACCGCGTAAAACGTTTCGTACGTGCCTTGCACGATCCCTTGGCTGCCGATGTAGATCCAGCTGCCGGCCGTCATCTGGCCATACATCATGAGACCCTTGCGATCGAGCTCGTGAAAGTGATCCCATGTCGCCCAATGCGGAACCAGATTCGAATTCGCAAGCAGTACGCGCGGCGCGTCGGCATGCGTGCGGAACACGCCCACGGGTTTGCCCGATTGAATCAGCAGCGTCTCGTCGTCCTCGAGATTTTTCAATGAAGCGAGAATCTGATCGAAGCAATCCCAATTGCGCGCGGCTCGGCCGATGCCGCCGTAGACGACCAACGCATGCGGATGCTCGGCCACCTCGGCATCGAGATTGTTTTGGATCATCCGGTAAGCGGCTTCCGTGAGCCAGCTCTTGCACGTCTTCTCGGTGCCGCGTGGCGCGCGGATCGTGCGCGTCGGATCGAGGCGCGGATCGAAAGGTTTCGGATCATTCATGAGAGTCCTCGGTGATTCGGTTCGGTGCGGGTTCGGTGCGGCTCAAAAATGCCCTGTGAAGCGATATCGGCTGCCCGGGTGCCATAGATCGACGACAGACGCCACTTGCTCCCGCGACCACGTGCGACGATGCAGCACCAAGCACGGCTCGATGTCGTCCATGCGCAGTTGGTGGCGCGTGTCGGGCTCGGGCTGCGCGGCTTCGATCCGATACTCAACGCGTTGCAACGGCGCGACGCGCATCAGGTACTGGTTCGGCGTAACGAGTGCGAAGTCCTGCAACGCGTACTCGGGTGCAACGAGCGGATTGACCCAGCGCGCTTCGAGTTGCAACGGCTCGTCGTTCTCGAAATGCAGCATGCGCGAATAAAACACGGGGCTGCCGGGCTTCACCTGCATCTCGTCGGCCAGCGCCTCGCTTGCCACCGTCGCGCCGAGTTCGAGCACCTTCGCGTGGTGTCGATGGCCGCGCGCGGCGATTTCGTCCGAGATGCTGCGGATCGCCACGAGCGTCGATTCGTATTTCGGCCGCGCGACGAACGTCCCCGCCCCTTGCACACGCGTGAGTACCTGCTCGGCCGTCAACTCTCGCAGCGCGCGGTTCACCGTCATGCGCGCGACTTTGAATTCGCGTGCGAGTTCGTTTTCGGAGGGCACCTGATCGCCCTCCGCCCACTCTCCGGCGTGGATGCGCGCGAGGATGAAGTCTTTGATGCCCTGGTACGCGGGCGCATTCATCTCCTTGACGCCATTCATGGTCAAGCACTCGCTTCCGATTCGAACGACAACGGGCACGCCTGCCCGATCGCGCCGTTCGCGACGAGCCGCGCGATGCTCGCAATATCGGGCGCGAAGTAGCGATCGAGGTCGTAGTGCGGAACGTGCGCCCGCAGCAGCGCCATCACGCGCTGCAAGGCGTCGCTCGTGCGATGCGGCGCGCGCAAATCGACACCCTGTGCGGCGGCGAGCAGTTCGATCGCCAGGATGTTGGCCGTGTTTTCCGCGATATCGGCGAGCTTGCGCGCGGCGAACGTCGCCATCGAGACGTGATCTTCCTGGTTCGCGGAAGTGGGCAACGAATCGACCGACGCCGGATGGGCGAGCGTCTTGTTTTCCGATGCCAGCGCGGCGGCCGTCACGTGCGCGATCATGAAGCCGGAATTGACGCCGCCGTCCTTGACGAGGAATGGCGGTAGGCCCGACAGCGTCGCGTCGATCAGCAATGCGATGCGGCGCTCGGCCAGCGCGCCGATTTCTGCGGCGGCCAACGCGAGATTGTCGGCCGCGAACGCGACCGGCTCGGCGTGGAAGTTGCCGCCCGAGAGCACCTCGCCCGTATCGGGGAACACGAGCGGATTGTCGGAAACGGCATTCGCTTCGATCAGCAGCACGCCGGCGGCGTGACGCATTTGGTCGAGGCAGGCGCCCATCACCTGCGGCTGACAGCGCAGGCTATAGGGATCTTGCACTTTGTCACAGTCGCGATGCGACAGGTTGATGCCCGACCCGTCGAGCAGCGCGCGATAGGCCGCGGCCGCGTCGATTTGGCCGCGATGGCCGCGCAGCGCGTGAATGCGCGCGTCGAACGGTTTGACGGAACCCGCTGCCGCATCGACGGACAAGGCGCCCGCGACGAGCGCCGTGCGAAAGAGGTCTTCGATCGCGAACATGTTGTACAACGCCAGCGCCGTGGAGGCTTGCGTGCCGTTGAGCAATGCGAGGCCCTCCTTCGCTTGCAACGCCAGCGGCGCAAGACCGGCAAGCCGCAGGCCTTCGGCCGCGCTCATACGCTCGCCGCGCGCGGTCACTTCGCCGATCCCAAGCAGCACGGCCGACATATGTGCGAGCGGCGATAGATCGCCCGATGCGCCGACGGAGCCTTTGACGGGAATGATCGGCAGCACGTCCGCGTTGAACAGCGTGACGAGCGCATCCATTACTTCGCCGCGAATGCCCGAGTGGCCGCGCCCGAGGCTCGACAGCTTCAGCGCCATCAAGAGCCGCACGACCGGCGCGGACATGGGCTCTCCCACGCCCACGGCGTGCGAGAGGACGAGATTGCGCTGCAACAGTTCGAGCTGATCGTGCGGGATGTGCGTGCTGGCCAGTCGCCCGAAGCCCGTGTTGATGCCATAAGCGGGGTCGCCTTTCGCAGCGATATCGGCCACGGCCTTCGCCCCCGCGTCGATGACAGCGCGGCTGGCGGGATCGAGCGCAAGCGTGACACGCTCGCGTGCGATGCGGCGCAGTTGGGGAAGCGTCAAATGGCCCGGCGTGAGAATCAACATGGAAGGCGTCCTGTTCAGTGCTGTTCGGTGCGGGCAGGGGCGGTTCGTGTCGCGGCGCGGGGCGCCGCCGCATCGAACGCGGGCCTGCCGCGATCTGACAGGCAGTCTAGTGCGCGTCGCTTGTATAGACAAGTCGTTTTTACAAGAGCTTGATTAGGGATTTCCACTAGGAACCATGGTCGTCTCGGCTGCACTGACTGCGTCCGGCAATCGGCGTGCCCCCGCGCATAACCCGCACCGCGCTTAGCGCGACGAATCCCGGCGTGC
>JBQCDS010000033.1:0-3241 GCA_051961035.1 Trinickia sp.
TTGAAGATCTCGAACGGCGCGAACAACTCGAGCTTGGCAAGCAGCGCCAAGCCAATCGCGGCAAGCGCGTAGTTGATGACCGTACTGGCCAGCGCGCAACCGGGGCTGCCGAGCGCGGGCATGCCGAAGCCACCGAAAATGAACCACAGATTGAGCGGGATTTTGACGAGCAGCGCGCCCACTTGCAGGATCATGACGAGGCGCGGCTTACCGACGCCATTCGTCAGCGACGTATAGACGCGAAAAGCGAGACTCGCGGGCAGGCCGAGCGCGGCGATGCGCAGATAGGCTTGCGTGCGATCGTGCAGGGCGGGTGCGATCTTCGATATCGCGAGCAGCGGCCCGGGAAAGAACATGACGACGAAACCGAGCACGGCCAGCGCGGCCGATAGCCATAGCCCCTGGCGGATTTCCTCGCCGATTTCCGTATAGCGCCGCGCGCCGAAAAGCTGACCGCAGATCGGCTGCAAAGCGAGCACGACGCCCGTCAGGCCCACGAAGACCGAAACGTAGACCGACGAGCCGAGTCCCAGCGCCGCGAGATCGACGGCCGAGTAGCGGCCGACCATGACGGTGTCCATCACGCCGAACGCGATGATGGCAAGTTGCCCGATCAGCACCGGCCAGGCGAGGCCGGCGATTTTGCGCATGTCGGCAAACATGAGCGCGTGTTCTCAGGAGTGATGTTTGCGGATCGGATGTCGGCGCTGTTTTCCCTTGGGGATCGGGCGATCGACGCGCACATAGAGCCGGAACCGTTCGTCGCGGTCGGCCGCGCGCCGGCCTTCCCAGACAAGTTTCCAGGCGTAGTTCAGCATCGGGCTTGGCGCGCTGAAGTCGGCGCTATCTTGCCGCAATAGCACATCGCAGTCCCGGTTGAACGAAAACTGCATGTCGGCGAAATAGGCGAACGACGCGAGCTGCGCATCGCCCAGTCGAACGGGCGAGATGCAGGTGTAATCGTCGGGAAGATGGTCGGCGATTTGCAGCGCGACGTCGCGGTAGGTCCGGCTGTAATTGACCATGGGCAACCACAGCGTCATCAACAGCACCCACATCAGTGTCGTGCCGGCGCTCGAGAGCACGACGCTGCGCCAGAGCACCTTCGGATGCCGCGCGATGCGCCAACGCACGAGTGCAAGCCAGCAAAGCGTCGCGGCCGCGGCGCAGACGAACGACAGGATGGAGAATTGCGGCACGAAGCCCGGTACGAGACGCGCGAGATTGCGAGCCAGCGGATGCGGGAACCCCGTTTGCGCCGCCAGCCAGACAAGCCAGACGAAGATACCGAGGATCGAGAAGCTCAGTACGGCGAACCAATCGATCGCATTGATCGCGCCGCGCTTGAGCGTCGGTAGCGCGAACGCTGCGAGCGTCGCGAGCGGCGGCAACAACAGCATGTAGAGCCGATTCGTTTGATGACTTTGCAGCACCGCAAGAAAGAGCAGGGGCAGTGCCACCGATAGGGGAACCGCGATATGCGGCTTGCGGCGCAGTCCACCCCAGCTGACCCAGGCCCACAGCGCCAAAGGCCAAGCCGGCCAGGTGAACAGCGGCAGGTTCTTCAACGCGTAGAGCCACACATGGCCCGGCGGCGCTGTGAAGCGATTGATGCTGCCGTTGATCCATTGTTCGATGAACCAACGCGCATCGTCGGGATAGGCATGCAAAACGATGAGCGGCCACGCCAGCGAAAGCGCCACCGCAAGCGGTAGCCCGACGAGCGGCAACCAAACGGAGCGCAGCTCGGGCACGATGATCACCATCGCGAGCGTACTTGCAAGCAGCGCAACCGCGAGCAGGGGATTGCCCGACAACGCGAGCACACCGATAGCCAGTGCCCAATACAGCACACCCTGCAACGGTTTGTCGGCACCGCGCACGAGCGCGTAGACCAGCATCGCGACGCCCATCAACTGCGACAGTTGCGGTGTCGTTTCGTGTCCGCGCTCGGCCAGCCCGAAGCAGGCGACGAGAATCAGCAGCGCGCCGTCGGCGAGCGTGCGCCCGAAGTCGCGCGGCTCGGGCTCGCCGCCGAACGCATACTTGAACGGCTGCACTTCGGCGCGACGGCCGAGTAGGTAGGCGGCGTACCAGACGAACGCGCATGTCGCGCAAAAGAGCAGACCGGTTGCGAGGCGCGAGGCGTCGGCCGCGTCCACCCACGGTGCGAGCGCGCGGATCGAGAGGGCGCCGAGCCAGTACCCGAGCGGGCCGTCATCGGTGACGAACTTGCCGACGAGGTTCGGCAGCAACCAATCATGCGCGTTACCACCCGCCATCGTCCACATGACGCCAAAGCCCGCGGCGTCTTCGTTCTTCCACGGATCGCGGCCGAACAGGCCGAACGCCGCATAGACGATGCAGAGCGTAAGCAACAGCCAGCGCGGACGCGCGCGCGTGGCGGAGGCAGTGAGGCGAACGACAGGTGTCATGCAGGCTGAGGATCTCGGACAGCGGTTGTCATTTTATTGAACGGGCGCCTCGGCGCGCGCGATCCGGCATTGTAGTCGCGCCGCGCCTTGCTCGCCATGCGATACGCCTTGTGTGCCCTTCGCCAATGAAAATGGGCAGCGAGGAGCTGCCCATTTCGCAAAAAAGGGCAGCGCGCCGCTGCCCCTTGGTTCGCTTCGGCGCGAGGGCCGAGCGCATCGTCGATGCGTGCTTACTTCGCGGCGGCCTTGCCGGCTGCGCGCGCGCCAAACTTCTTGTTGAACTTCTCGACGCGGCCAGCCGTGTCCATGATCTTTTGTTGACCCGTGTAGAACGGGTGCGATTCGGACGAGACTTCGATCTTGGCCAGCGGATACGTCTTGCCGTTGTACTCGACCGTTTCGCGCGTTTGGATCGTGGAACGCGTCACGAACATGAAGCCGTTCGACAGATCGTGGAAAACGACTTCGCGGTAATTGGGGTGAATGCCTTCTTTCATGGTATTTCCTTTAGTCTGGCGGTAGCCAACCCACGCTGCGCGCCTCGCGAAACGGCTCCGGACGGAGCGAACGGACGGCGTGCCGAAGGCGCGAGTCACTTGCCTAAGGTCGAAAAACGGCGATTATGCCAGAAAATCAGGCGGTTGACGAAATTTTAGTATGAGTTTGCCGTGCGCAGATGAGGCGGCGTGCGTGGGGCGTGTGTGAGGCGCGCGATGCGCATGCTTGACCCGCCGGTGGGCCGGCCGTTGAATCAGCCGGCGCTTGGCTACGTCCGAGTATCGGCGAGGACGCCTTTGCGGGCCGGA
>JBQCDS010000034.1:0-23611 GCA_051961035.1 Trinickia sp.
CGCCGCCGCGCGCACCGTTGCGCTCGACGCGCCGGTCTTGAGCCAGCGCTGCATGCCGCCCCAGTCGAGCAGCACCGCGCCGGGCAAATCGACGAGCGGCGCGCAGGCCGGCACGGAAAGCCGCCAAAGCGCTTCGGGGCGGGCGAAAAGCGGCAGTCTCATCGCCCGCAGATCGGCCCAGAAGGTGCCGTCGCAAATGCTGCCTCCCAGGCGCTCATACGCGCCGCGCACGGAGCTTTCGCCGCCTTCGAGCCGCAAGCGAAGCAGCCCGTCGGCATGGCAGGCGCCGGCGAGCGGCACGCCTTCTCGCCGCCATTGCGCGATGTGGCGCAAGGCATCGGTATCCGACATTTCGAGTGCGAGATCGAGCGTTGCGCGCGGTTTCGGCAGCACCTTCAGCGAGACCTCGGTGATGAGCCCGAGGCAGCCGAAGCTTCCCGCGATGAGCCGCGACACGTCGAAGCCGGCCACGTTCTTCATGACTTGGCCGCCGAAGCGTAGGTGCTTGCCATGGCCCGTGATCGCCCGGCAGCCGAGCACGAAGTCGCGCACCGAGCCGGCCCACGGGCGTCGCGGGCCTGACAGGCCAGTTGCGACCATGCCGCCCACCGTCGCCTGGCCATCGAACAACGGCGGCTCGCAGGGCAGCATTTGTCCGGCCGCATCGAGCGTGGCTTCGAGCTCGGCAAGCGACGTGCCGGCGCGGGCGGTGATGACGAGCTCGGTGGGGTCGTAGCTCACGATGCCGCAGTGGCCGCGCGTGTCGATCTGTCGCGGGTCTTGTGCGTCGGCGGGGCGGCCGAGGAACGCTTTCGTGCCGCCGCCACGGATGGAGAGCGGCGTGCCGCCAGCGATGGCTTCCCGCACGGTCTCGAGCAGCGTCTCGCCGCGATCGGTCGAATCGAATTCGCGTCGCATCAGAAGCGCTCCAGGTTGGGAAACGGCAGCTTGCCGTGATGCACGTGCATGCCGCCGAACTCGGCGCATCGATGCAGCGTGGGAATGTTCTTGCCCGGGTTGAGCAGCCGCGCCGGATCGAAGGCGCCCTTCACGGCGTGAAAAAACTCGATCTCGTCGCTCGAAAACTGCACGCACATCTGATTGATTTTTTCGCGCCCGACGCCATGCTCGCCCGTGATGCTGCCGCCTACTTCGACGCAAAGCGCGAGGATCTTGCCGGCCAGCGCCTCGGTGCGTTCGAGTTCGCCGGGGCGGTTGGCGTCGAACAGGATGAGCGGATGCAGATTGCCATCGCCCGCATGGAAGACATTGGCGACGGGCAGGCCATACTCGGCGGAGAACGCGGCGATTCCCTTGAGCACGCGCGGCAGCTCGCGGCGCGGAATCGTGCCGTCGATGCAGTAGTAGTCGGGCGAGATCCGGCCTACGGCCGGAAAGGCATTCTTGCGCCCCGCCCACAGCCGAAGCCGTTCGGCCTCGTCGCGAGCGATCTGAATATGCGTGGCGCCGGCTTCGGCAAGGAGCGCGCTCACGCGCTCCATGTCTTCGTCGACGTCGCCGGCCGCACCGTCGAGCTCGCACAGCAAGATCGCTTCGGCATCGACGGGATAGCCGGCGTGAATGAAATCCTCGGCGGCGCGGATGGCGAGGTTGTCCATCATCTCGAGGCCGCCGGGAATGATGCCCGCGCCGATGATCTGCGCGACGGCCAGGCCGGCCGTTTCGACGTTATCGAAGCTCGCCATCAGCATCTTGGCGCTCTGCGGTTTGGGCAGCAGCTTGACGGTGACCTCGACCGCAACGCCGAGCAACCCTTCCGAACCCGTGAAGAGCGCCAGCAGATCGAAGCCGGGGCTGTCGAGCGATTCGGCGCCGAGCGTCAGCCGCTCCCCGTCGATCGTTACGATGTCGACCTTGAGAATGTTGTGGACCGTCAGCCCGTATTTGAGGCAATGGACGCCGCCCGCGTTCTCGGCCACGTTGCCGCCGATCGAGCAGGCGATTTGCGACGAGGGATCGGGCGCGTAGTACAGACCGTAAGGCGCGGCTGCCTGCGAGATGGCGAGATTGCGCACGCCGGGCTGCACGCGTGCGGTGCCGGCCGCCACGTCGATTTCGAGTATTCGGTTGAACTTGGCCATCACGAGCAAGATGCCCTTCTCGAGCGGCAACGCGCCGCCCGAAAGGCCGGTGCCCGCGCCACGCGCGACGACCGGCACGCCGTGCGACGCGGCGAGCTTGAGCACGGCGGAGACATCGCTCACCGTCTGGGGCAGCACGACGCAAAGCGGCGCGGTGCGATAGGCGGAAAGGCCGTCGCACTCGTACGGACGTAGGTCTTCCGGCTCATGGAGCACCTCCATCTTCGGCGCAACGTTCGTGAGTGCCGCGATGAACGCTTCCCGATCCACGGAGGACAATGCGCCGTCGATCCTTTCCTCGTAAACGAAGCTCATTCGATGTTCCTGGTTGCCGCCGTATTCCAGCGGTGCATGTCGCTGTTTCGCGGATGTTGGACGCAGGGCTCCCGTTCTGTCCATCGGGAAACCGAGTGGTCATACCAGTTTTTTAAGAGTAGGATTGCGCGGTGCGGCATCGAAGGCCCACGATACGAGCTGTTGCGGGCCGTCAGCGGAGCGTCGATCCGCAGCGCAAATAGGTGGTCATACCAGTGAAAGACGAGCTTGATGACAAGGCGGTGCGCCACGTGGCGGATGTCGTGGCGGAGCGCATCGAAAAACTGATCGTCGACGGCGTGCTCAAGGAAGGGCAGGCGTTGCCGTCGGAACGGCGCTTGACGGAAAAGCTGGGCGTTTCGCGCGCCGCGTTGCGCGAAGGGCTCAAGCTCTTGCGCGCGCGCGGGATCATCGAAACGAGCCATGGGCGCGGCTCGTTTGTCGCGCGGCTCATCGCGCGAGAGCGTACGACGCCGATGATGCATCTGCTTGCTTCGCAACCGCGCACGCTATACGACCTCTTCGAGGTTCGCGGCGTGCTCGAGGCTGAATCGGCGCGCTTGGCAGCGCTGCGCGGCACGCCGGCCGATCATGTATTGATCACACGCCGTTACGAGGAGATGACTCACGCCGGCCAGTGCGATGCGGAAACGCACGCTCGGCTCGATCATGCGTTCCATCTTGCGATTTGCGAGGCCTCCCATAACCCAGTCCTCGTCTACACGTTGCAATCGCTGACAGACTTATTGCTGAGTTCGGTGTTTGCGTCGGTGAACAATCTGTATCACCGCGAGGCCGAAAAGCGCACGATCGACCGGCAGCACGCCAGGCTCTATAACGCGGTGCTCGGCAAACTGCCCGACCAAGCGCGCCGGGCGGCGAGCGAGCACACGCGCAGCGTGGCTAAGTGCCTGCGCGAGATCGAACAGGAAGAACAGCGTCTCGTGAGATCGACGCTTCGGCTCGAAGGGTGGAACTAGCGGCAGCCGATCGACCGATCAGGACCAGGCTCGCCGCGCGCAGCGCCTCAATCCACCCATCCTCTTTGCCGCGCATGATCGAGAAATCGATAGACGTCGGCCGCGAGATCCTGCGCGTTGAACAGATCTTCGAGTTCGGTAATGATCTCGTCGAGTTCTCTCACGCCATCGCATCGCAGGAGAATTTGTCCAGCGCTCGGGTTGAGCCTCACCGCACCTTCGGAATAGAACAACACATAGGCGTCCTGCTCCGTTTCCCACTTGAGCCTGAACATGGAACGAAGACGAGGGCGCAACGGTGCGCCGGTCGCGGCGTTGGCATAGTCCATCACGAATACGGCCTTTTCGATTTGAGTCGAGTATCGACGGAATGGGAAGTATCGAACCTCGTGGCCGGCGGCGTCTAAAGTTCGGCCGATTCGTAAAAGCAAGGCCTATGCCGAAGTCGATGCGCGAGTGGACTTACGCCAATGGGAGCGGATGCGAGGGGGAAGGGAAGGGCAAAGTGGCCAACTAGACGAGCGAGCAATCTTCCGGCTGTTGCGAGCGAAGCGCCGCCATGCATTGCACGTAGTCAGTTGCGCATGCAACCCACACCGACATGCGACAGTCGGTGTCTCGATCCGCGACACCTGTCGCAAGATGCGACAACTCTGAATGAGACGAAACAATCATCACGCGTGAAAGCGCGATCGCGGAAGGAATGCGCTCAGTTCCGATCGCCGCCATCGCCGCCATCGCCGCCCTTCGGCGGCACGACGCCAGGCATCTTCCGATAGAGCGTGGCGCGCGAGACTCCCAGCGCGCGGGCCGCAGCCGACACATTGCCGCCACACTGCGCAAGCGTGGCCGAGATCGCTTGAGCGGCGACATCCTGCAACCGTGTGCTGGGCGGCCCAGCGGTTTGAACAGCCGCAGCCGCGGCAGCACCCGCTTGCGCCTGCGCCGTCTCGCCCTTGCGCAGATCGTCGAAGAAATCATCGGGCAGATGCTCGCGCCGAATCTCGCCATCTTCATCGACCATGGCCGCGGCGGTTCGCAGCAAGTTTCCGAGCTGCCGGAAGTTCCCGAGCCACGTGCACTGCTCGAACAGGGCCATGACTTCGGAGGCGACCTTCAAACACTGCCCGTCGCCGCCTGTGAGCGCTTCGCGCTCCAACATCTTGCCGATCACGACCGAGAGATCCTTGCGCTCCCGCAGCGGCGGCAGCTTGACGATGAGCCCGTTGAGCCGGTAGTAAAGATCTTCGCGGAAGCGGTTTTGCGCGATCATCTCGCGCAAATCGCGGTGGGTCGCGCAGACGATGGCGATATCGACGGGAATGGTTTTCGTCGACCCGAGCGGATTCACGACGCGCTCTTGCAAGACCCGCAGCAACCGCACTTGAAGCGGGTAGGGCATATCGCCGATTTCATCGAGAAACAGCGTGCCGCCGTGCGCCTGCACGATTTTCCCAACCGCCCCCTTTCGACGCGCGCCGGTGAAGGCGCCTTCTTCGTAACCGAAAAGCTCCGACTCGATCAGCGTCTCCGGAATCGACGCGCAGTTCACCGCGACGAACGGCCCGGATCGCCGCGGCGATTCGTTGTGAATGGCCTGAGCAAGCAACTCCTTGCCCGTGCCCGTCTCACCGGTAATCAGCAACGGAATATCCTTGCCGAGTACCTTGCGTACCTTTGTAATCACCGCCGCGATTTGCGGATCGCCCGTATCGAGCTGTTCGAGCCGCAGCGTCCGCAAACTGCTGCGCGCTGTCTGTGCCGCGCACGGCTGCGCTTGGCTGCTCATCTCGCGGCGGGCCTCGCTCTGCCATCCGTTAGCCGTGAGCAGTTCGCGGCGGAACGTCACGCTCGCGCAAACCACCGCGCCGTTGTGCAGATTCATCGAGAGAATCGTGTCGCGCGTCGTGCGCAATCGATCGACAAGCTCGGCGCTCGTCACGCCGAACAGCGACGACAACGTATGCGCACGCAGCGCCGCGAGCGGCATGCCGAGTTGAAACTGGGCGCTGCGGTTGGCCGACAAGAATCGCCCATCGCCGGTGAAGGCGGCAATTCCCTCCATCAACGTCCCGAGAAATTCGGGCCGGCTATGGAAGGCCACTTGCAGGGTGTCGCGGAACGTCGACGCGAACAGATGATTCTCGATCATCTGCACCGACATCTTCGCGAGCGCCATGGTGTGCTGATGGTAGCTGCGGTAATCACCGGTCACATCGAGCACGCCGATCAGATCCCCATACGGATCGAGAATCGGCACGCTGGAGCAAGTCAGGAAATGGTTCGCCGCGAGAAAATGCTGATCGCCGTGCACGACGGTCGCATTGCGCTCGGTAATCGCCGTGCCGATCGCATTCGTGCCTTGCCGATCTTCCGACCATTGCGCACCGGGACGCAGGGCCACCTTCTCGGCGCGAGCGAGGAAATCGTCATCGCCGATCGAATGCAGGATCAGCCCTTGGGCGTCGGTCAGCACCACCATGCTTTCGGTGTTGACGATCTGCTCGCGCAGCGTCTCCATGACGGGCATCGCATGCGCGCAGAGGATACGGTTTTGTTCGACCTTGAGCGCCAGTTCGGAGGCGGGCAGGATGTCGTAGTCGGGGCGCGCGCTCGTCACGAGGCCGTAGCCTGTCGAGCGTTCATGCGCCTTTTGAATGCACGGCGTAGGCCAACCCGATTCGCCACCCGCCACGGGATGCGCGGGGCGATGAACGACATTGCGCATTGTCTCCTCCTGATCGAGCGTCGGCTCGCAGCCTACACGCGTTTGGCTCCGACAAGAGCAAAATGTGCGCCAGGTCGCAACGGCGTTCAGCGGGCATCAATCCAGTACGATGACGCTCGCGTATGGCAACGAATATCAGGGGATACCCCCGGTCGGGCCGATGGGCGATTGCGGCCCGCTAGTCCCAGGCATAGCGAAGGCCCAGCCATGCGCCTCGCGGCGCACCCGGGCCGACGAATTGTTCGCTGACGGGGGCAACCCCATCGAACGTGTGATTCGGCCCGTTGAAGAAGTTCCGGCCGAGCACGCCATAGCTCGCGTAGCGCTTATTGAAGACGTTCGTCACTGTGGCGAAGACACGCAAACGCCGGGTCAGCCGATAGCTGGTATCGAGATCGAACAGCACATAGCCCGCGATCTTGCCGTTCGCATCCTGGTTGTTCTCGTCGCCTTGCGCATATACGCCGCTGCGGTAGGTCATGTTCGAGCCGATCGTCCACTTTGAGGTCGCCGCATAATCGAGTCGCAGCTTCACCGTATTGGCTGGAATGCCGGGAAGGTGATTGCCCGAATGGACCGCGATGTTGCCGCTCGCGTCGGCGGTCGAATTGCTGGGGCTGCTTGCGCTCCAACTCGAGCGATAGGTTGCGTCGATAAAACTGTAGCTCGCCGTCACGCCGAGCTTGCCGAGTTTCGTATGGCCCGATAGTTCGATGCCTTGGCGGCGTGTCTTGCCGACGTTCTCGAAGAACCCCTGAGCGGCGGACGGCGCGCTGACGAATGCGATGTCGTCATACAGCGTCGTGCGATAGACGGCTGCGCTCCACGTTGTGGTGCGGCCGATACGGCCGCGCACGCCGGCCTCGATCGTCTTCGAGATAACGGGGGCGAGCGCCGGATCGGAGACGAAGTCGTTCGGCAGCGAGCAGGGCGCGGTGGGATCGGCACAGGCGAGTTCGATCGCCGTCGGTGTGCGCATGCCTTCGTTGTAGGTCGCGTAAGCGGTAAAGGTGGGCGTGGGATTCCACGTGATGCCGATCGCGGGATTCAAACGCGAGAACACGTGGCTGCCGTCGAGCTTCGGTTGCGCGCCGCTTTCGTCGCCGATCGTGGCCTTGGCCCAGTTGTATCGGCCCGAGAGCGTCACGGTCCATTGCTTCGTCAGCGAGAGCGTGTCTTGCAGATAGGCGGCCAGGTTCGCGTCGCGTGTCTTTGCGTTCACCTGCGCCACGTAGTCGCCAATCCCGATCGCCGCTCGCGATGCCGTGAACGCCGCGTCTTGCGTCGATTCGGTGTAATGCGAATTCGCGAAATCGGCGGCGACGCCGGCGATGAATTGGTTTTGCATGCCGCCGAGCTTGCCGAGCAGCGTGAGTTGCAAACTCCCCCCGTAGCTATGGGTGCCCACCATCGATTTCACGTTGCTGCCTTGTAACGTGTCGAGCGAGCCGTCGGGGCGAAGCGTGCCGTAGCCGGGGTTGGTGTTGCTGCTTGTGTTTCTGCTGATGAATCGCCGGAAGTAGACGTTCCCGCTCAACTGAGTGTTGTCGTTGAAGTAGTGCTCGCCCGATAACGTCGCGTAGCCGGCGCTGTTCAGATTTTTATCCGGAAAGGTATAAGCCTGCCGATCGTTGTCGAGGAACGAGCGCGGGATCGTCTGCGTGCCTCGCAAGTCGTTATCGGCGCCGCCTGCCGAAAACGAAATCGTCGTCTCGGCGTCCGTATAACGCAGCTTGCCGAAGGCCTGGCGCACGCGGCTTGCGTTGTGGTCCGCCCACCCGCCGTCATTGGCCACGTTGCCGGTCACGTAGTAATCGAGGTTCGAGCCGATCGTGCCGCCTTGCTCGATGTCGACCGTCTTGCGGCCCCAGGAGCCGCCCGTGACTTCGACGTCGCCCCCTCGATCGCGTCGGCCGTTCTTCGTCGAAATCGCGATCGCGCCGCCGAGCGTGTTGAGGCCGAACATCGGGCTCGATCCAGGAACGAGTTCGATCGTGTCGATCGCTTGCTGTGGGATCAAATCCCAGTTCACCGCGTCGCCGAAGGGCTCGTTCATGCGCACGCCGTCCATGAATACCGACAGCCCTTGAGGCGTGCCGAGCAACGGCGAAGCAGTGAAGCCGCGGTAGTTGACGTTGGCTTGGTAGGGGTTGCCTTGCGCGTCGTTGATGTCGACGCTCGGCAGGTTCTTCTCGAAGTAGTCGGTCAGCGTCTCGCGGTGCTGTGCATCGAGCTGACGCGCGCTGACCACTTGTACGTTGGCGGCCAGCTGCGAGAGCGGCAGGCCCATGCCGACGAGCGGCGTCGTGCCGATTACGACGATCGGCTCGAGCGTCGCGCTAACGGTTGTGGCGTGCGCAGCCGAGACACGTGAGCCCGCGCTATCGGGCAGCGCGCCAAAGGCGCCGCCCTGTGCGCACGCGAGGGGCGCCAGCCCCGCCATCGCACTCGCGGCGAGGCAACGCGCAACGTACGGATGCCGGGTGGCGTGGTTCGGCCGGCGGTGGCTATGTGGTTGGCTATGTCGTTGGACGGAATGCACATAATCAGTGCTCCTAAGCATCGAGTTGCGACGAACAGCGTTCGTCGATTCGTCGGCTCGGCGTTTCATTGGCTCACTGCCGCATAGGCACCCATCGTGAGACCGGCGCGCACGGGCGGGAACACTTGCCAGGCGCCGTCGCTATGGCGGAAGAAGTGCAGTGAAACCGGCCCGCGAGGGCCATCCACCTCCACACGCACGCTGTGTCTTCCGTCGTTGCTGCCAACGATTCTGGTTACGCGCACCGGCGCGGACGGCGCGGGTGCCAGCCACTTCTCCACCACCATCCTGAGCCGCTTCATCGTTTCCTCCGTTCGTCGATCACGTGGTATCGGCATCTGCGCCCGCTAGTGCGAGAAGCATGCCAATGCTTGCCGCATGAGGCGCGAGCACGTGACGCCATCGGCATGCACACCGCGTGAAGCATCATCTGGATCGCTTGCGATGTGTCACGGCGAACGTCGTGTTTCGTTTCGCGACACCGGTACGGCCGAACGTGTCTCAGTTTTGAACGACGTGTCTCGATCGGCCGATTGCGGCTAATCGCCGCGTTAAAGAGCGTCGAGCCGCCGGACACAAGTGGAGGCCGGCCAACTGCGCTGCGCGCCGCATTGCCATTGCGATGGCACACCCTTTGCGTTCAGCGTGGCCCGCGGTCTTTGCTTTTGCTTCGAGTCTTCGCAACTCGAGCGAGCCGTGCCGCGATACACCAACGAACCAAGCCCTGCATCGGACAGCAGTCGGTTCCAAGGCGTCAACACTGCTCCAATCGGCAACGCCCGTGCGGAGTCGACGCCGAGGCACTCACTGCCGTCGACCTAGGAGACACACATGAATAGCAGTTCTGCTTCGGCCACTTCGGCGTATTGGCGAAAGGCGTTCGCGGCATGCGCCGTGACGGCCGTCGGCCTCGCCGCGCTACTCTCGCACGCTGCCGGCGATTTCCCCGCGGTCACATACGACCGGCTCTCGAACGCGCAGACCGATCCCGGTTGGCTCACGTACTACCGCACTTACGACGGGCAATCTCATTCCCCGGCGAAGCAAATCGATACGTCGAACGTGAAGCAACTCAAGCTCGCGTGGAGCTATAAGTTTCCGGCCGATTTGCAGCAGGGCTTCGAGGCGACGCCGATCGTCAACGGCAACTATCTGTTCGTGAGCACGCCGAAGGACAACGTCTATGCCTTCGATGCGTCGACGGGTAAATCGCTCTGGAAATACGAGCCGAACCTGGGGCCCGAGGCGTTCAAGAATGCCTGTTGCGATGTGGTGAATCGCGGCGTGGCGCTGTACGGCAAGAACGCTTATATCGCGATGCTCGATGGGGAAATCGTCGCGCTCGATGCGCGCTCGGGCAGCGTCGCTTGGAAGAAGCGGATGTTCGATCCGGGCACGGGCTACGCGTTCTCGCTCGCCCCCCTCGCGATCGACGGCGCGCTCGTCGTGGGCAATTCGGGCGGCGAATATGGCGCGCGTGGTTTCATCGCCGCGCTCGATCCCAACAACGGCAACGTGCTGTGGAAGCGCGTCACCATCCCGGGTCCGAAAGAAAAGGGCGGCGACACGTGGCCCGACGGCATGCAAGAGCATGGGGGCGGCGCATCGTGGCTGACGGGCACATTCGATCCGGCAACGAAAACCCTGTTCTGGGGCGTCGGCAACCCGGGGCCGTGGCTCGCGAAGTTGCGCCCGGGCAACAACCTCTACAGCGATTCGCTGCTCGCGCTCGATCCGAAGACGGGCAACGTCAAGTGGCACTACCAATACACGCGTAACGATACGTGGGACTACGACGGCGTGAACACGCCGATCCTCGCGAAGATCCAATACGACGGCAAGGCGTACGACGCCATCATCCATGCCGATCGCAACGGCTTCTTCCACGCGATCGATCGCTCGACGGGCAAGCTCATCTATGCGAACCCGTTCGTAAAAGCCACGTCGGTCACCGGTTATACGCGCGACGGCGAACCGATCCAAGACGAATCGAAGTACCCGAACGTCGGCACGACGATCAACACGTGCCCCAGCTTCCTCGGCGGCAAAAACTGGTGGTCTGTCTCGTACGATCCGGCCAAGCATCTGGCTTTCGTGCCGACGCTGCATGCGTGCATGAGCCTGTCGGGCAAGTCGGTCAGTTACATGGAAGGCCTGCCGTATCTCGGCGAAGGCTTCGAAATCCAGCCTGAACCCGGCAGCAAGGGCTACGGCGAGTTACAGGCGATCGATGTGAACACGGGCAAGAAGGTATGGAGCCACTGGAGCAAGATGCCGTGGAACGGCGGCGTGGCGAGCACGGCCGGCGGCCTCGCGTTCAGCGGCTCGCTCGACGGCCACCTCTATGCGTTCGATGAAGCGACGGGCAAGGTGCTGTGGCAAAGCCCGAAGCTGGCGAGCGGCATCGTCGCGCAGCCCGCTGTGTTCGAAGCGAACGGTCAAGAGTATGTGGCGGTGCTCGCCGGTTACGGCGGCGCCAATCCCATCTGGGGCGGCCCGATGGCGAAGATCGCCGACAAGGTACCGCGCGGCGGCACGCTCTATGTGTTCGCGTTGCATCACGGCTGATGCATTCAGCCTTGATTGAAAGCCTCAGTTGATCCGGTTTATCCGGCAGCTTGATCCCCCGAGCCTCTCGTCATGGCCGCCCGTTTGGCGTGGCGGCCGTGACGCGATGCGGCACTCATCGAATCTACGATCATGAAAACGCATCCTCATCACCTCGCGGTGGCCGCGATGACCGCCCTCGGCTTCGCCTTCGCTTCGTCGCCCGCGTTCGCGGCCATTCCGGTTCATATCTGCACATTTCCGGGCAGTCCGTCGGCCGCGCTCGATAAAGTCGTCGCGCAGGAGGCGTTCAAGGCGGCCGGCGTGACCGCCAAGCTCGTCGAGCGCGGCATCCCCGGCGGCGACGATGACGATGGCGTTTCGTTGAAGGAATTGCGCCGCACCCTGGGCCACGGCTGCGACGTCATCGCGGGCTTTCCGCGTTCGTCCGTGGCCGATGCCGCGAGCAGCGCGATGTTGTTTTCTCGTGGCTATTTGCGGGCCGATTACGTCAGCGTCGAGGCGGCGGCGCAAGCGCCCGTGAGTGCAGCGCGCGAGGTGGTCGCCGCGACTTACGGCAGCCCGTCGCAACTGATCGCGGTGCAGGAGCAGCATGTTCACTTCGATCTCGAGAACACGCCCGAGCTGACCGTCGATGCCGTCGCACGCGGCCGCGCCATGCGTGCGATCGTGTGGTATCCGGCTGTTGTCGCTTATCAGCAGGCGCATTCGGGGCAGCACTTCGAAGTGCGCAAAACGCGTTCGCCGTATTCGAACTGGCAACTCGTTTTTGCCTTCGACGAAAAGGCGGCGGCATTGCGCCGGAAAATCGACCATGCACTCGGCGCGATGCAGGCCGATGGGCGGCTCGCTGCGATGACGCAGGCGTGGGCGCTGCCTGCGTCGATTGAAGCGGCGCATGCGAAGCCGGCTCGGTTCGCCTATATGGATGGAAGCGGCACCGCGATAGACGCAGCGCGCCACGACATGTTGCGCGATGCGGCGTACTCGGCGCAAAGCGCGGGGCGTGTCATCAAGGTATCCGACACAGGAGAAGCGGCGGCTTCGGCATCGCCCTCGTTCGACCGCGCTCAAGTCGCGCACGGCAAGAGCCTGTATGGCAGCGCTTGCGCCAAGTGCCACGGCGCGAACATGCAGGGCATCACCGCGCCGGCACTGAGCGGCCCGGCGTTCGCGCCCGTCAGCGGTTCGCATTTGACGATCGGCGGCATCTACACCTACATGTCGACGAACATGCCCGCCGATCGCCCGGGCAAACTCAAGGATCAGGAGTACGCCGACATCATGGCGTACTTGCTGAACGCGAACGGCTATGCACCCGGCAGCGCGAAAATGACGGCTGACAGCGCGCGCGGCTCGAAGACGTTGCTCAACGCCGGCCCGCTCAGTGCGGCGCCTGCGGCCACCGCGTCCGCTCACGTGAAGTGAGTACGTGATCGATGAGCATCTGGGCAAACGAGCCGCAAGCCATTCGCTCTGCGCCGACCGATTCGATCTCGCTTTATCTGCGCGAGATGTCCCGCACGCCGCTGCTCACGCGTGAACAGGAGCTTCGCTTCGCGAAGCAGATCGAAACGGCACGGGCCATGAGCATGATGCAGTTTGCCGGTCATCCGGCAGCGCTGAGCGAACTCGTGTCGATGAGACAGGAGATCGTTGAAGGCAAGACGTCTTTCGGCACGTATGTCATCGGCTTCAGTGAGGAAGATGCGGAAGCGTTCAAGTTCGGCGCCATGGGGCCGGCGAGCGAGGCGGACGAGGACGACTCGCCCGCGCGGCGCGAGGCGATCGTTGCGCAGTTGACGCGTATCGACGAAGCCGCTGCGACGCTACGCGAAACGATGCGACATGAGCCGTACGGCTCGGCGCCCTATCGTCGCGCGCGCCGTGAACTGAACGCGCGTCTTGCGGCGCTCCGCTTTACGTCGCGCACGATCGAGCGCCTGTCTCGCGCGTTGTTGCACGGGCGAGCAGGCATCGCACAATGGGTGGCAAGCCGTACGCATGAGCGCCTTCGCGAGATCGATCGGCGCGCGGACGAGGCGAGGGTGCGATTGCTCAAAGGCAATCTACGCCTGGTCGTTTCGATCGCGCGGCGTTATCTCGATCGCGGGCTGCCGCTTGCCGATCTCGTGCAGGAAGGCAACATCGGGCTCGTGAAGGCCATCGAGCGATACGATCATCGGCGCGGCTTCAAGTTCTCCACCTATGCGACCTGGTGGATCCGCCAGGCCGTCTTGCATGCACTCGGCGATCAAGCACGCATGATTCGCGTACCGGTGCACACGGCCGATTCGCTCAGCAAGCTAAGCCGCCTCACGCTCGATCACGTGCACCGCTCGGGCGCGAGGCCCACGCATGCGGTGCTGGCCGAAGCCATGAGCATGCCGCTCGACAAGGTGCGCGATCTGGCCAACATCGTTCGCGATCCCGTTTCGATGGAGACGCTCGCCGCGCCGGGCAGCGACACGACGGTGGGCGACGCCATCGCCGATCTCGATACGCCCACACCCGAAGCGCTCACGATGGCGCACCACATGCGTCGCGCGGTCATGGTCGCCATCGATCAATTGCCGACGCGCGAAGCTCAGGTGCTGAGGCTGCGCTATGGGATCGGCGTCGCGGATGAACATTCGTTGCGCGAAGTGGGCCGGCAATTAAATCTATCGGCGGAGCGCGTGCGCCAGATCGAAGTGATGGCGATCAAGCGATTGCGGTGCGCGCCGGGTTTCGACGGGTTGAAGGCCTATGTCAGCGTCAGTGAACATTGACGGCAACGGGCGTTCGACCAGCGCTTGAGTGAGTGCGCACTACCGTGAAAACGACATCGACGTACTTGTCTCATCTGTCTTAGTTTGAAACACCCGAAGCAACGCGAAAGCCGGAATCGTCCAGGATTGCGACAGCCTCGTTCCCCTAACGTCCTGTCTCGCGCCCGCTCTCGATGATTTCGATTTGGCATGCATGTTGCCTTAGCTACGGCCAGCGCGCATAGCGCTGTCACTTGAATGCTAGATAACGCGATCGAAATCGAAAGGAGACGTGCGATGGACTTGTTCGACCTGAAACAACTTGGTCTAGACATCGAATTCCCGTACCGCAAGCAGTACGACAACTATATCGGCGGCAAGTGGGTGCCGCCCGTTGCTGGGAATTATTTCGAGAATGTCTCACCGATCAACGGCAAGCCGTTCTGCCGCATCCCACGTTCGAGCGCCGAGGATGTCGAACTCGCCATCGATGCCGCGCATGCCGCGCGCCGCAAGTGGAGCAAAGCCTCGACGACCGAACGCGGCAATGCGCTGTTGGCCGTGGCGGATCGCATGGAGAAGAATCTGAAGCTGCTTGCGGTGGCCGAATCGATCGACAACGGCAAGCCGCTGCGCGAGACGATGGCGGCCGACCTTCCGCTCGCCGTCGACCATTTCCGGTATTTCGCCGGTTGTATTCGTGCGCAGGAAGGATCGATTTCGGAGATCGACGACAACACGGTGGCCTATCATTTCCACGAGCCGATGGGTGTCGTCGGCCAGATCATCCCGTGGAATTTCCCGATCTTGATGGCTGCATGGAAGCTCGCCCCCGCGCTTGCGGCGGGCTGCTGCGTCGTGATGAAGCCGGCCGAGCAAACCCCGGCTTCCGTGCTCGTGCTCATGGAGCTCATCGGCGATCTGTTCCCGCCGGGCGTCATCAATATCGTCAACGGTTTCGGCAAGGAAGCGGGCGAGGCGCTCGCCACGAGCAAGCGGATCGCGAAACTGGCCTTCACGGGTTCGACGCCGGTCGGCAAGCGCATTTTGCATGCGGCGGCCGACAATTTGATTCCGAGCACGGTCGAGCTCGGCGGCAAGAGCCCGAACATCTTCTTCGCCGATGTGCTGGATCAGGAGGACGCGTTCCTCGACAAGGCGCTCGAAGGTCTCGCGATGTTCGCGCTGAATCAGGGCGAAGTCTGCACGTGTCCGTCGCGCGTGTTGATTCAGGAATCGGTCTATGAGCGTTTCATCGAAAAAGCGATCGCGCGCGTGGGTAAGATCAAGGCCGGGCATCCGCTCGACATGCAGACGATGATCGGCGCGCAGGCGTCGCAGCAACAGCTCGACAAGATTTTGTCCTACATCGATATCGGCCGTGGAGAGGGAGCGCAATGCCTGACGGGCGGTGCGCGCACGGCGCCGCAAGCCGATCTCGGAGACGGCTTCTACGTTCAGCCGACGATGCTGTTCGGCAACAACACGATGCGCGTGTTCCAGGAGGAAATCTTCGGGCCGGTGGCGTCGGTGATGACGTTCAAGGATGAGCAAGAGGCGATTGAACTGGCCAACGACACCTTTTACGGCCTCGGCGCCGGTGTGTGGACACGCAACGGGACGCGTGCCTATCGCATGGGCCGCGAGATCGAAGCCGGGCGCGTGTGGACGAACTGCTATCACCTGTATCCCGCACATGCGGCGTTTGGCGGTTACAAGCAGTCGGGCATCGGCCGAGAGACGCATAAGAAGGCGCTCGAAAACTATCAGCAGACGAAGTGTCTGCTCGTCAGTTATCAAGCCGAGGCGCTTGGGTTCTTCTGATCCGATCTAATCGAACCGAGAGGCCGCGCCGATACGCCTAATCTTCGGGGGTATCGGCGGTTATCGAAGTAATACGTTTCACCGCCACGCCGGAAAAAGCCTTATTTTCCGCAATCGGGCGCTGCATAGCGAAACGCACGTCATCGCCTTCGGCTACACTTGGAAACCCAGCCGAAACCCTTGCCCATACTCCTATGGCGCATCTCTTTTTCGCAGCTTCGATCCAGCGGCACATCGCGGTGCCCGAGCGCGAGGTCGTTGCGCGCTCCGTCGACGAGGCATTGTCGATCGCATTCGCCGACGAGCCACGCCTACGCGGCTATATCCTCGACGATCAGGGCGGCTTGCGCCGGCATCTATCCGTGTTCGTCGATGGCAATCCATTGCGCGATCGGCGCCGTCTATCGGATCCGGTCGATAAGGACAGTCGCATTTTCGTCGTTCAGGCGCTCTCAGGCGGCTGACATCGCTCGCACATCCATTCAAAAACGGAGAGACACCGTGAACGACGACCGTTTGATCGTTGGCACCCGCAAAGGCTTGTTTATTTTCGAACGGGACGAGGGTGAATCGCGTCGTTGGAAACAGGTTGCGCTTCATTTCATCGGCGAGCCTGTCACGTCTGCGCTCTTCGACTCACGCGACGGGACGCTCTACGCCGCGCTTAACCTCGGCCACTTCGGTGTGAAGTTGCATCGCTTGCCCGCGGGCGCGAGCGAATGGGAGCCGTGCGCCACGCCGGTCTATCCCCAGCAGCCCGAAGTCGACGCAGCGGTGAGCGAGGCGACATTGGGTGAGACGGCTGGCACGGGCAGTGCCGCCAACGCTGCTTCGGAAGCCGCCTTTCAAAGCAGCATGTCTCAGAGCGAACCGTTATGGTCACTCGAGCAGATTTGGACGCTGGAGCCGGGCGGCACCGACGAGCCGGGCACGCTTTGGGCCGGCACGATCCCGGGCGGGCTGTTTCGTTCGGACGACCGTGGCGAAAGCTGGACATTGAATCGCGCGCTGTGGGACCGCCCCGAACGGCGCGAATGGGGCGGCGGCGGTTATGACCACGCGGGCATCCACTCGGTATTGGTCGATCCGCGCGACAGCCGCCATGTGACGATTGGCGTGTCGTCGGGCGGCGTGTGGCAAACGTTCGACGGCGGCGATACCTGGCGTCCGAGTTCGCGGGGCATGGAGGCCGATTACATGCCGCCCGAGCGTCGTTTCGAAGAGAACGCGCAGGATCCGCATCGTGTGGTGCAATGCCTGGCCTCGCCCGATCGGCTTTGGACGCAGCATCATTGCGCGATCTTCCGCTCGACCGATGGCGGCGCGCAATGGACGCGCATCGAGGCTCAGCCGTCGAACTTCGGCTTTGCCGTCGCGGTGCACCCGCGCGACCCCGACACGGCTTGGTTCGTGCCGGCGGTGAAGGATGCTTGTCGTCTTCCCGTCGATGGGCGCTTCGTCGTCACGCGCACGCACGACGGGGGGCGCACGTTCGAGCAATGCTCCGAGGGCTTACCCACGCCGCCTGCCTACGATTTGGTGTATCGGCACGGGCTTGTCGTCGATGCAACGGGCACCCGCCTCGCGATGGGCTCGACGACAGGCGGCCTATGGACGTCCGATGACGCCGGTGAGCGCTGGCACGAAGTGTCAGCGCATTTGCCGCCTATCTATCACGTGAGTTTTGCCGGAGCCTAAGTTGATTGGCTCCGGGATGGACGCTTTGTGATCGATCGTGCGGGGGAAGTCGAGGGTTGTCTGAGCTTTCATGGAAAGGGTTCGCGCCGCCTTGAGCGCAATATCCATTCGGCTACGTATCGGGCGCGGCTTGCGCCTGCAACACTGAAACCGAATTATCCGCCGGCGACGTTGGCCAACTTGCTGGAAGCGCTAAACGCCGAGGCGAGCCGAGAGCGACGCGGGGCAATAGGGTGAGCTATGGGAATGGTTAGAATGGCGCCATGCGTGACTGAGCTTAGGGGCCGAAAAATGGGAACGAGCTACGAGAAGGACGTGGTGGCATGGGCCAGCGAACAGGCTGCGTTGTTGCGCGCGGGCAAGTTCTCGGCGCTAGACATCGAGCACATCGCAGATGAAATCGAGGACGTGGGTAAGAGCGAACAACGTGAATTGGCGAGCCGCATGGCGCCGTTGCTGGCTCACCTGCTGAAGTGGCAGTATCAGCCGGAGCGTCGCGGGTCGAACTGGCAGCGCACGATCAAGGAGCAGCGACGAGCTATGGTGGAGCACATTGACGAGACGCCGAGCTTGAAACGCTCACTGACCGATGATCATTGGGTCCGTAAAACCTGGGCCGATGCCGTGGCCAAAGCCGTCGAAGAAACGGACCTCGCTGTGTTCCCCGATAACTGTCCGTGGTCGATGGAGCAGGCGATGAATCCTGAGTTCTTCCCGGACTAAAATGCGAGTCAAGCAGGTAGCGTTGCAAATGCACGCCAGTCTTCGGGCTGGCTTTTTTTTTGGTGCGCCGAGGTCAATCCATACGACTTGCACGAGCCTGCGCTCGATTTGTTGTGGCAGTGATAACATTTGTTGCAGCACATTTCACGCGCCTCACCCATGCCGGAAACCCTCGACCAGCTTGCCGCTTTGATTCGCGCGCGCTTCGCTGAACTCAGCCCGCAATTCCAAGCTGGCGCCGCGTTCGTACTCGACCATCCCGACGAGGTGGCCGTCCTGTCGATGCGCAAAGTGGCCGAACGCGCTCAGGTTCAGCCTGCGTCGCTCGTACGCTTATCGCAGCAATTGGGTTTCCCCGGCTGGAACGAACTGCGCGATCTATGCGTCGCGCGAGTGCGGACGCGCCCGGAGCCGTTGTCCGCGCGGGCGCGCTCACTCGTCACCGGCGGCAAGAAGGACACCCTCTCGCGCGATTTGCTCATCGCGCAGCAGCAAAACCTCGATGCGACGGCCACCTACAACGAACGCAACGTTGTGCAAGCCGCGCGCGTGCTGCGCAAGGCGCGACACGTTCACGTCGCCGGCTTTCGTTCTTGCTACGCCGTGGCGTTCGGCTTCGTCTATGGCTATGGGCTGTTTCGCCCGTCCTTGTCGCTGCTCACGGGCGAAGCCGGCACGCTCGAAATGCAGTTGCGCGGCATCGCGCGCGATAGCGCTACGGTCGTGATCAGCTTTGCTCCTTATTCGATGGAAGCCGCACGCGTCGCCGAAGTCGCGCTCGAAAAAGGCAGCCGGCTCGTGGCGATCACGGATAGCGCAGTGTCGCCGATCGCGCTGAACGCCGATAGCGTCCTAATCTTCTCTCACGAAAGCCCGTCGTTTTTCCCCTCGCTTGTGGCGGCCACGGCGATAGCCGAATCGCTCGTCGCTCAGTTGCTCGCGCTGAAAGGCGCCGACGCCGTCGAGCAACTCGAAACGGCCGAGCGTTCGCTGCATGCAAAGGGCGCGTACGTGCCCTGATACGCCGGGCCACACGCACTAGGCCCCGGCTAAAACCCAATCGTTGTTTTGTCATAGGCCCTTCGCGTTGGTGCGGATCGCGTTTGCGCTCGCGTTGACAACATATGTTGCAACGATGTATACATTGGCACCGTACGTTGTTAAAAAGACGCGACCAATACTGCCCCACTTTGAATTGGAGGTCCCGCATGTCCTACGTATTTCATCGGACGCCGAACAAGGCGCTGCCCGTGGCGGTAGCCGGAGACGGCATCGAGATCGTCGATTCCACCGGCAAACGCTATATCGACGCTAGCGGAGGGGCGGCGGTATCGTGCCTAGGGCATAGCCATCGGCGGGTGATCGATGCGATCGAAAAGCAAGCGCGCCAGCTCGCCTACGCGCATACGTCGTTCTTCACCACGGAAGCGGCCGAGGCCTTGGCCGAGCGGCTCGTGCGCAACGCGCCGGCCGGTATCGGGCACGCGTATTTCGTCTCGGGCGGTTCAGAGGCGGTCGAAGCATCGCTCAAGCTCGCGCGCCAGTACTTCGTCGAAATCGGCCAGCCCGAGCGCAAACATTTCATCGCGCGCCGGCAGAGCTATCACGGCAATACGCTTGGGGCGCTCGCGATCGGCGGCAACGCATGGCGGCGCGAACCGTTCCTGCCGCTGCTCATCGAAGCGCATCATGTCAGCCCCTGCTATGCCTACCGTGGCCAAAGGCCCGGCGAAACGGAAGAGGCATATGCGCAGCGGCTCGCGAACGAGCTAGAGGAAAAAATCCTCGAGCTCGGCCCCAATACGGTTGCGGCGTTCGTGGCGGAAACCGTCGTCGGCGCGACGGCCGGCGCGGTACCGCCCGTGCGCGGCTACTTCCGCAGGATGCGCGAGGTGTGCGACAAATACGGCGTCTTGTTAATTCTCGATGAGGTCATGTGCGGCATGGGGCGCACCGGCTACCTCTATGCCTGCGAGGAAGAGAGCGTTTCACCGGATCTGTTGACGATCGCCAAAGGCCTCGGCGCCGGTTATCAGCCGATCGGCGCGACGCTCGTCAACGATCGCATTTACGAGGCGATCGTGGGCGGCTCGGGATTTTTTCAGCACGGTCACACCTATATCGCTCATGCGACGGCCTGCGCCGCCGCGCTCGAAGTGCAGCGCGCGATCGAAGAGGAAAACCTGCTCGCGAACGTCAAGGCGCGCGGCGACCAACTGCGCGCAGCGCTGCGCGACCGGTTCGCCGAGCATCCGCACATCGGCGATATCCGTGGGCGGGGGCTTTTCGTCGGCGTGGAATTCGTTCTCGATCGCGATAGCAAGGCCCCATTCGATCCGCGGCACAAGCTGCATGCAAGCATCAAGCGCGAGGCAATGGCCCGGGGCCTCATGGTCTATCCGATGGGCGGCACCGTGGACGGCAACGAGGGTGATCACGTGCTGATCGCGCCCCCCTTCATTTGCACAGCCGACGATATCGAACGCATTGCCGATCGTCTTCGCGATGCGGCGGATGCGGCGCTCGCCACCGCCGGCGCATCGACGCTAGAGGCCAGCTGAGCCATACTGGCACGGTGCCGCGCAACGATGGACGGAGGTCATATGACGATGAAAGAGCCGAACGCCGCGCGCTTGCCGCAATTCGATCGCGCGGCAGCGAGCCCCGAGCAACTGGCCGTGCTGGACGAAATCCTATCGGGGCCGCGCGGCAATCTCGCCGGCCCGTTCTTGGCTTGGATCGCGAGCCCCGAGCTCGCGCAGCACGCGCAACGGCTGGGCGCGTTCTGCCGCTATCACACAGGGCTGCCGATGCGGCTTTCGGAGCTAGCGATATTGGTGACGGCGGCGCAATGGCGGGCGCAAGCGGAATGGCAAATCCACTACCCGCTCGCCATCGAGGCGGGGTTGTCGGACGCCATCGCGCAAGCACTCGTGAACGGGCGACGCCCCGAGTTCACCGATGCCGACGAAGCGCTCATCTACGACTTCGCCATCGAGCTTTACGATGCCAAGCGTGTATCCGACATGACGTTCGACAAAGCCGAGCAGCGTTTTGGCCACGAGACGACGGTCAATCTCGTGGGGCTGCTGGGCTATTACGCGCTCGTTGCCATGACGCTGAATGTCTTCGCGATGCGTGCCGACGAGAATGCGCCCTTGCCGTTCGCGGAGTGACGCCGCCGTACATCATCGATAAAAGCCGGCGACGCGCGGCGTCTAGCGAAAACCGATAGTCCGCGCGATCATCGCCAGGCCCGTTGCGACGACGGCAATACCGATGCATCGAACCGCCCACGCATGCGCCGGCGCGAGGCGTTCCAAGGTCATCGCGGCCGTGATTGCGGCCATCGCCCACGGATCCATGACGCCGACGACACATAAAACGGCCATGAGATTGGCGCAGCAACAGCCGCTGTGCAGCGCGAGCCGAACGCCTTGTTTGCACGCCGCGCGTGCACGGATTCCTTCGCAACGAACGATGACGGCGCAGGCGATGCGGCGCGCCTTCCACGACGTGAATTGCACGGCCCCGGCAATGACGACCGCGGTTGCCGATCCGATGCGTAGCAGGCGCGCAAGCGCTGGCGTGTTCAGCGACGTGGCCGCCAACGCATTGCCGACGATGAACACGATCATCCCGGCCGCAGCCCACGTAAGCAGACAGCACGCAACGGTCAGCAGGGCCGACCGGGCTGCCGCGATACCCCAAGCGGCGTGTGCGTCTTGCCACATGTGCTGCAATTCGGGCGCCGACGACGGCAACATCATCGTCGCCATCATCACCGTCCACATGTAGACGAATGCGCTTGCGGCGTCGAGCCACGTCTGCCCGCAGCCCGGCAGCCAGACCATCGACAACGACCCGCCGCCCGGCATCGGTATCTCGCCCATCGCGGACATCGATCGGCACGACCAGACGGTCGCGGCCGTCCCGCCGATGAACGCGAGCGCCAAGACGGCGATGAGCCATCCGCGTGCGATGGGCGCAGACGGCGTGGCCGGCGCAGGTCGTTGCCCCCGGTCGTGCTCGCCGCTCATTTCGACACAGTCCACGGCACCCTCACTGTTGTACGTATTGCTCGCGCCGTCACCCGCGCTCGCATCGATTCACGCTCACGTGCCACGACATGCCACGTGCTAGATTAGCGACCGGCATGCAACCGGGAGAGTGACAAGTGTGGCGGGATTCGCATGGACTCGCTGATTGACGCGGCGGCGCGCGCGCTGGCAGCCGGCGATGCGCTCGGTGCGCTGAATCGCATCGCGCTGCGCGAAGACGCTCACGCGCTCGCGCTACGCGGCATCGCGATGGCGCAGCTGGGCGATCTCGATCGCGCGAAGCGGCTGCTGCGCAGCGCGGCGCGCGCATTCGGTCCGAAGCAGCCGCTCGCTCGCGCGCGATGCGTCGTGGCCGAAGCGGAAGTCGCGCTCGCGGCCCGCGATCTGCGCCCGACCGATCCCGCCTTCGACGCCGCGTGCGCCGCGCTCGAAGCGCACGGCGATCGGCTCAACACCGTTCATGCGCGTTGCCTCGACGCGCGCCGTCTTTTGTTGATGGGGCGCTTGGACGAAGCGGAGCATGCGCTCGACACGGCAGTCACCGGTCCCCTGCCTGCGGCGTTACGGGCCTCGCGCGCGCTGCTTACCGCGGGCATTGCACTGCGCCGGCTACAAGCCAAGCCAGCGCGTGACGCCCTGACTTGCGCCGCGCAGGCCGCACGCGAATCGGGCATCGCTTCGTTGATGGCCGAGGTCGAGCACGCGGCGCGTGCGCTCGAGGCGCCGGCTGCCCGCTTGATCGAACGGGGCCAATCGCGGCCGGTGACGTTGGAGCAGGTGCAGGCGTTATGCGTGCCGGAGCGGCTCATCGTGGACGCCTGCCGGTATGCGGTGCGTCAAGCGAACGCGACGATCTCGCTCGCCACGCGCCCCGTGCCGTTCGCACTCGCGTACCTGCTGGCGCAAGCATGGCCCGGCGATGTGCCAAGAGATGCGCTCATCGCCCATGCCTTCCGAGCGCGGCTCATCGACGAATCGCACCGGGTCCGCTTACGTGTCGAAATCGGCCGGCTGCGCGCGCTGCTCGGATCGATCGCCGAGGTGACGGCCACCAAGCGCGGTTTCGCGCTGATGCCGAGAAGCGCCCATGAAGTCGTGGTTTTGGCGCGCCCCGTCGACGAAAAGCATGCGGCCGTGCTGGCACTGCTCGCCGACGGCCAGTCGTGGTCGAGTTCGGCACTGGCCGTCGCATTGGGCGCGAGCCAACGCTCCGTGCAACGTGCCCTCGATGCGCTGGCCACGCAGGGCAAGGCGCAATCGATGGGTGACGGTCGCGCACGCCGATGGATGACGCCGCCCGTCATCGGATTCGCGACGACA
>JBQCDS010000035.1:0-3156 GCA_051961035.1 Trinickia sp.
AAAGCTACATGAAGCCATTCATCGGTGCACCTTGGCCGAAGGGCCGACGTGGCTCGCGGCGGATGCCAACCGGCAACGCGGGGAGTTCGTGCTGGTCGTGCAAGGCGCGTCCGAGCAAGAACAGCAAGACGAGACGGCGCACGATGCGCTGTTATCGATGTTGCTGGAAGAGGTATCGGTCAGTGCCGCCGCCCGCCTCGCGGCTTCGATCACGGGCACGTCTAGGAATGCGCTTTATTCGCGTGCGCTTGAGCTGTCGAAAGGCGATAGCTGAACGTTAGGCCAATTGCCATTGCGCTTGTGCTTGTACTTGCGGGATGTTGGTCAAAGAAGCCCGACGGCACCGGGCACTAGCCGCCCATTACACTACTGCGCCCCGGCGTGCGCCAACGTCAGTCATAACGCAGCGAATGCAACCAAACGGACGCTGATTGCTCGCCCTGGAGCCGAAGCCTCATAGAGCGATGGTTTGCATCAGCCTAGCGCAATCATCCACTAATTAGTACTCCTGATAAATCTCACCTTTAGCCCGCGCACCGCGATCATGGCGATCGTCCAGGCCGCAATATGGCAGTGCCGAATGACCCGGTTCATTAGTACTCCTGAATAAGCTCACCAAAACAACAACGGCGCCCCGAGAGGCGCCGTCGATCGATCGTAATTTCGGAGAAGCCGAGCTACGCTACCACGCTAATCCATCCACTCAGTTCCCTGCATCCGCCGACGTAACGTTGTTGCTAGCCAGCGTTTGGTCGCGCGCGGCACGCGCTTCTTCCTGCGTCAGGCCTTCGATCTGCACGCGCGCCGTGCCCCGATGCTGAATACCGAGCAGCTTCGCCGCTGCATACGAGAGATCAATCACACGCCCGCGCACATACGGCCCGCGATCGTTGATCTTCACGACGACTTCCTTGTGGTTCGCCATGTTCGTCACTCGCACGTACGAAGCGAGCGGCAGCGTTTTGTGCGCGGCCGTCAGCGCATTCATGTCGTACCGTTCGCCGCTGGCCGTGCGCCGGCCGTCGAAGCGGCGGCCGTACCACGAAGCGCGGCCAACTTGCTTGAAATTGGCGATATCGGGACCGTCCTCGATCGGCTTGGCATCCGCCAACGAGTGGCTATCGGCGGCAGGCTGAGCCGATGCGCCACCGAACGCGAGGGGCGCATCCGCGCTGTGCTCGACGGCGTGATTCGCCGGAGCCGGACTTGCGAGTCCAGCTTCGGTGGTGGTGGGCTGCACCGCGCAACCGGTAAGCGCACCGAAGGCGCAAAGGACTCCCAGCGATGAAAGGAATCGATTTTTCATAACAATTAGCCAATCTGTCGAGCCGCGGCAACCAGCGATTCGCTGCGGATGCGGCTCGGGCGAACAAGTACGGTACGCCACGTACGCCTCAGCGTATGTCGCGATATGGCACTTGTTGCGGCCCATTTCGACCGCGTTCAGCCCGGTTGGTGTTCACGTCTGGTGCGGCTGTCCCCTGCAGCTTGGCCAGACCCGGTACGCCGCCATCGAACATGGCACCCACGTTCTTGCGCGCCCGCAGGCACGAGGAACAGCGGCGTAGGCCTGCCCAGCATTCCGGCCGACGGCCGTTTCAGGCGCGCTGCACCTGGCTGGGCAAGACGTGTGCGTCGAACTTCATCGACACAGGACGAAGCCGCGCACATACGCGACTTCAGACTTCATTGACAACGATCGGCTCGCGAATGTTCAGACAAGGGCCGGATCGCCGGTAGAGCGGCACGAGTCTTCCTCGCACCCATTGCACTTGCATTATAGCAGACTGACGATGGAATCAAGGCTGGGCGGTTCTATCCCCAATTGATTCTCCCTATTGGCGCAATAATGGCATTGAGTTTGGGGCATCACAGGTCATTTGGCCAAGCAGCGCCGCGCCGAGCCGGCTGGTACCATCTTTCTTTTTGCCGGCCGCTCACTCCGATGAAGGTGTTTGTCATTCCCGTCACGCCGTTTCAGCAAAACTGTTCGCTCGCGATTTGCGAGGCGACGCAGCGCGCGGCCATCGTCGATCCGGGCGGCGATCTCGAGCTCATCCAGCGCGCCGTCAGCGAACACGGCGCCACCGTCGAGAAGATCCTGCTCACGCACGGTCACGTCGATCACTGCGCCGGCGCCAAAGCGCTTGCCACGTATTACGGCGTGCCGATCGAAGGCCCCCACCGCGACGAGAAATTCTGGATCGACCAACTGCCCGATCAAAGCGTGCGGTTCGGCTTCCCAGCCGCTCACGCATTCGAGCCCGATCGCTGGCTCGAAAGTGGCGATACGGTGCAATTCGGCGAAGAAACGCTCGACGTCTATCACTGCCCCGGTCATACGCCCGGCCACGTGGTGTTCGTCAGTGCCCGGCATCGCATTGCGTTCGTCGGGGATGTGCTCTTCGCCGGATCCATTGGCCGCACCGATTTCCCGCGCGGCAATCACGCCGATCTCATTCGTTCCATCCGCACGCAGCTTTGGCCGCTTGGCGACGACATTACGTTCGTTCCCGGCCACGGCCCCACGTCGACATTCGGTGAAGAACGGCGCACGAATCCTTATGTCGCCGATGGAGTGAGCGCGTGACGTCCGAAATCTATGTCAGTACCGATATCGAGGCCGATGGCCCGATTCCCGGCCCGCATTCGATGCTGAGCTTCGCATCGGCGGCCTATACCGAGGACAAGCAACTGATCGGCACGTTCTCGGCCAATCTGGAAACGCTGCCCGGCGCCCAACCCCATCCGGTGCAAGAAGCCTGGTGGAAAACACAGCCGGACGCCTGGGCCGCGTGTCGCTCGGATCTGCGGCGGCCCGAGGAAGCGCTCGTCGCGTATGTCGAGTGGGTCGAGGCGTTGCCGGGCAAGCCGGTTTTTGTCGGGATGCCGGCCGGCTTCGATTTCACCTACATGTTTTGGTACATGATGCGTTTCACGGGACGGTGTCCGTTCTCGTGGTCGGCGCTCGACATCAAGACGCTCGCATTCGCGTTGACGGGCCTCCCGTATCGGAAGTGCATCAAGCCGCGCATGCCGAAGCATTGGTTCGACGAGCACCCGCACACGCATGTCGCTCTGGACGACGCCATCGAGCAAGGCGCCCTGTTCTGCAACATGCTCAAGGATTTGCGCGCCTGGCAAAAGACGTCGCCC
>JBQCDS010000036.1:0-10291 GCA_051961035.1 Trinickia sp.
CGAATTGCGGCGGCGAACTGGTGGCTCGGCCGCGTCGCCCGGCGAGCAAGCTAGCGAATAACCCGCCGTCCACCCAGCGTGTATTCAACCCCGCGTGCGCCAAGGAGCACTCGTAGCGAATAGCTCGAGGCCTACTGCGGAAAAGCCCGTTGATGGAGTGCCAGCGGAAAGCAACGCCCTCATCACAGGCTATAGGCGTTAGTAGACCTAACGACCCGTTCGATTCTGCGTCATAAAAATCCGAAACGGATGAACCAGAGACAAGTTCCGGTGCTCGTCGTGCCGATGTTCGCCGGTGTCGGCCTCGTGAGCGCCATGGGGGCACTCGCGCAGTCGCCGGGCAGCGTGAATGGTGTGGACCGGGGCACCCCCTGTATGAAATGAGCGACGGGTCACTGTTGGCGGCCGCTCCCCTGAGCATCATCGGTATAGAGGCATGATGGTTGCGAAGATGTGCAGTATTCCCATCGATTGCGACGAATCGAAAAAGGAGCGACGTCATGACCTCTTCCAATCAGTCGAATGCAAAGAATCCGCAGATTCGCAAGTTCATCGATGTGCAAAAAGCGCTCAAAGGCGCCGACTATCCGGCCAGCAAGAATGCGCTGCTGAAGTTAGCGAAGCAGAACGGCGCAGACGAGGAGGTTATGGATGCCCTCGCCGCCCTTGGCGATGAGGAGTTCGAAACCCCCGCCGCGGTGTCGAAGGCGATCGGCAACGAGGAGTAAGCCGCCGGTGGACGCACGGCCGACCGATTCTTTGACTCGCGCTTCTGATGTTTTTTTGCTGCCAACAAGGCGATGGCCCGCGTGCTTGGTAGTGTTCGTTGCGATCCCACCCTTGCTGCCAGCTCCGAGCAAAACGCGGCCGGCGTGCATGGATACCGGCCGACAAAAGCGGCTCAAAGCGTATTGATCGGAATCTTCAGATAACGAACGCCGTTCGATTCGGGCGGCGGCATTTCGCCGGCACGGATGTTCACTTGCACGGCGGGCAGTATCAGCACGGGCATGGAGAGCGTGCGATCGCGCGCCACACGCATTTGAACGAATTCGTCTTCCGATACGCCCGCGTGCAAATGCACGTTCGAGCGGCGCTGCTCGTCGACGGTCGTTTCGCAGCGCACATCGCGCGGCGAAGGCGGATAGTCGTGGCACATGAACATGCGGGTACCCGGTGGCAGCGATAAAAGCTTTTGCACCGATCGATACAACGCATGCGCGTCGCCGCCGGGAAAATCGCAACGCGCCGAGCCGATATCCGGCATGAACAACGTATCGCCCACGAATAGGGCATCGCCGATCTGATACGCCATGTCGGCCGGCGTATGCCCAGGCACATGTATCGCGCGCGCCTCGAGCGCACCGATTCGGAACGTTTCTTCGTCGGAGAACAGATGGTCGAACTGCGCACCGTCCTCCGGCACCTGCGCGCCAAGATTGAATATGTCTTTGAATAGGTGCTGCACGGCTCGAATGCGCTCGCCAATGGCGATCTTTCCGCCGAGTTCGGCTTTCAAGTACTGCGCTGCCGATAGATGATCGGCATGCGCATGCGTCTCGAGCAGCCACTGCACCTGCAAACCGCGCTCGCGCACGAAGGCGATGACTCGATCGGCCGAGGCCGTGGACGTACGGGCGGATTTGGGGTCGTAATCCAACACCGAATCGATGACGGCGGCCGGCGTGCCATTGCCGGTATGCACGACATACGTGAAGGTCGACGTCGCTTCGTCGAAAAACGGCTCTACGCAGGGATTCATCGTTAAGCCCTCGCTTTCGCTCAAGAGGTCACATTGCCTTTTAATATATGTTTTCATATAATGTTAGTCAACATACTATTCACGGCAGAGATGGCAACGATGCAACCCCGGCTTAGCGCGAAAAAATTGGAAGACCTCCGTGAAGCGGCCACTCAGTGTTGCGCACTGCTCAAGGCCATGGCGCATGAGGACCGGCTATTGCTGCTGTGCCAACTCGCGCAAGGCGAACAGAACGTCGGCGAACTCGAGGAGCGCGTCGGCATTCGTCAGCCTAGCCTGTCGCAGCACCTGGGCGTGCTGCGCGAAGAAGGGCTCGTCTCGGCGCGGCGGGAGGGCAAGTACATGTACTACAGCCTGGCCAGCCGGGAAGTTGTCCGCATCATGCAAACACTGTCGGAACTCTATTGCGCAAAGCCCGAGGAGCGCACGGCATGAACATCGACTTGCTACATTTCACACCGGCGTCGGCGGTGGCGGGCGGCGCGATGATCGGCGCGGCAACCGCCCTTTACATCTTGCTCAACGGCCGCATCGCCGGCATTAGCGGGATGCTTGGGCGGCTGCTCGAACCGGCCTCAACCGAACGCGCGCAGCCCCTCGCCTTTGTCGCCGGCCTGATCGCCGCACCCTGGTTGTGGCGTTTATTCGGCCCGCTACCCGCCGTGGACATCGGCGCATTGAATCCAACGCTGATCGCCGCCGGCTTACTGGTGGGCTTCGGCACGCGCTACGGGTCCGGCTGCACGAGCGGCCACGGCGTATGCGGCATCTCGCGAGGCTCTGTCCGCTCCTTCGCCGCCACAGCCATCTTCATGGCGTTTGGCTTCCTCACCGTCTTCTTGCTTCGGCACCTCTGACATGCTCGCGCTATCCGCCTTCGCCGTCGGCCTGCTGTTCGGCCTCGGCCTCATCGTGTCCCACATGGCCAATCCCGCCAAAGTGCTCGGCTTTCTCGATCTGGCGGGCAGTTGGGATCCCTCGCTCGCGTTGGTGATGGCCGGCGCGGTGGCCGTGTCCGCCGTCGCGTTCGCGATCGCCCGCCGTCGCCGCCTGAGCCTGCTTGGCGCACCGATATCGTTGCCGACCGCCGTTCGCATCGATCGTCCGCTTATCATCGGCGCCACGCTGTTCGGTATCGGTTGGGGACTGGCGGGCTTTTGCCCGGGCCCCGCGCTTGTCACTGCGTCGAGCGGTCAGCCGAAAGCGGGGCTGTTCGTGGTGGCGATGCTCGTCGGCATGGGCCTGCATGCGGTTTTGACGCGGCGACGCACGGCTGCGCGTGCGTGACCGTGGGGCAAACGCCTACTAAGGCGTGAATATCGAAAACGCGGTGAATGAAGCCTCGCGCGAGGCCCGCGTGTTTCGATCGATGGTTCGGCTAATCCTGACTCAAGGTTGGCTCGCGTAATAACGCGCCGCCGCTTCGATTTCGTCCGGTGTCATCTGACGCGCCACGTTGCGCATCTGTTCGCTGATATCGTTGTGACGCTCGCCTGCCGCGAACGCTTGCAGTTGGGCGCGAATATAAGCCACCGGTTCGCCCTCGAGCCAAGGGGCCCCCGTCTTATGATCGGCCGCGCCGTGGCACGACGCGCACGGGGCGATATTGCGCATCGGCGAACCCGACGCGACGATCGGCGGCACCGGCTGGCTGGCGGGATGATAGCCGGACAGTTTCGGCAGGGAGGCGTAGTAAGCGGCGAGGTCGCGCATGTCTCGATCGGACAGCGTTCCCACCATGGGGCTCATCACCGCGTTCGTGCGCGCGCCGCTTTGGAAATCCCTGAGCTGTTTGTAGATCACCGTTTCGTATTGTCCGGCCAGATTCGGCGAATTCGCTTGGCTGATCCCTTGCGGGCCATGACACATCGAGCAGCGCAGCGCGAGCGTCGCGCCGCGGCCGATCGCGAGCGCGTCGGCATGCGCGAACAGCGTCGGCGTCACCACCACCTCGCTCGTTTTCACGCGCGACGTAACGGGGGTGGAAACGAACCATTGCTGCGGCACGCCGGCGGCGCTGCAGATCGCATTCCAAATCCCAGTGAACGGTGCAGCGGTATGAACCGACGGTAGCCAGATAAACCCGATCAGAAACGACACGATGGCCACGCCCGCCGTCGCGCCAACGCTGACGGTGAACCAACGGTTGCGCAGCGAGAACAGGCGTTCTTCGGTGCTCATCGCGGGCCTCCCATGTAGATCGCCGGCACCGACGTCTGCTTGAGCGCGACGAGCTGCGCGATCGGATAGCCGTAGTTGACGACGGTCAGCGCGATCATCAGCGCAACCCACAGGCCGAAGCTATTGAGCGCGACCGGCAACGTAGCGGGCGGGTGCACGGCCGCGCTGAACGTGAATCGGCTCTGTGCCGCAGGCTGCCCGCGATGGCCGCGCGCAAGGACGATGAAGAACAGTACGGCCGAGGCGACGAGAATCAACGCGCCGATAAACGAAAGGTCGACGGTAATCGCCTCGGGCGCGATCGCGGGGTTGCTGTAATCGAAGTAGGCCATGCGTCTTGGCATGCCGAGAATACCGGCGTAATGCCATGGGAACGTCGTCACCATCATGCCGATGAACCAGAGCCACAGTTGCCAACGCATGAGCTTCGCGCAGTTCAGTGCGCGGCCCGTGAGCTGCGGCCACAACTCATAGGCGATCGCGAAGTACATGATGACGATCGCGCCGCCGAAGATCAGATGGAAGTGCCCCGTGATCCATTGCGTGTTGTGAATCGTCGAATCGAGTTGGTAGCTCATGTTGATGAGGCCGCCCGCGCCCCCAAACCCGAGCATCACGAACGAAAACGCGACGGCGAGCATCATCGGCTCGTGCCAGGGCAGCGCGCGTAGCCAGCCGAACGGGCCGCGGCCGCCGCGCAGCCTGCCCGCGATTTCAACCGACGCGCAGATCGTGAAGACGGTCAGCAATGTCGGCACCGATACGAGCGCCGTGAAGACGGATTGCAGGAACTTGAAACCCGAGCCGACCTGCGGATCGGCGAACAAATGGTGGATGCCGATCGGCATCGCGACGACCAAAAACAGAATGAAGGAGATCCGCGCCATGACATCGCTGTAGAGGCGCCCGCCGATGGCGCGCGGCACGAGCGTGTAGTACGCGATGTAAGCCGGCATGAGCCAGAAGTAGACGATGGCATGCAGCGTCCACGAGAAAAACACGCGCGCCAGCCCGGAATCGATCGTCGACTTGAGCCCGAGCGCGACAGGCAGGATTTGAAAGATGATTTCGGTGGCCGCGCCCACCGCCGTCCACGCCCACAGGTACGAGCCGGCCACGTTGGCGAACATCGCGAGCGGCACCGGCTTGCCCGGATTCGCTCGCTTCCAGGTGCGCATATTGATCGACATCAGCGCCACCCAGATCCACGACCCGACGACGACGAGCACGACACCGATGTAATAGAACGCGTTGCCGACCATCGGCGGATAAAACGTATAAAGCACCGAGGCCCGTCCGAGCGCGACGGGAATCACCGCCATGATCGAGCCGATCAGCACGAGCCACCAGCCAAGCCACGCAAAGCGCTTGCCGACGAGTGGCTGCTCGAGCGAGATTTCGCTGATCGCGTAGCCGAAGCCCATCGCGATCAACGTCGGGAACACATAGCCCATCACCGAACCGTGCGCGGTGACGGAGCGGTAATAGAGTTCCGGTTGCTGGAGCCACGCATGCAGCGGGCTGCGCACGTACATCTGCCAGGCGCCCAGCAGCAGCGCGACGCCGAACGTGACGAAGGCGAACCAGAAGTGCGCGAGGACGAGTCGTTTGTTATTGAGCACAGCTAAGCCTCCGGGCGTTGGACGCGAGCTTGTCGAAATCAGCGCGATCGAGCACTTTCACGTGGGCCCACATGCCCTCGTGGCCGGTGCCGCAATACTCGTGGCACGGCATCAGGTGATCCCCTGTCTTCGGAAAACTCGTCTTGAAGGTCGACACGTAGCCGGGCTCGACCATGGTGTTGATGTTGGTATCGGTGATGAGAAAGCCGTGCACGACATCGGCGCTCGTCACGCGGAACGTGAGCGGCGTATCGGCCGGCACGACGATGCATTGCGGCGTGAAGGAATATTGCTGGGCGACGATGCGCACCGTGACGGAGCCGTCGGTTTCGGCCGCGCTGCCGAGATTGCTCTCGATGAATTCGCCCGATACGTGCAGCGTCGTGGGATCGATCGTCTCGACGCGCGAGGGGGGCATCATCGACCAATGCAGGCCCGTGAAGACGACCATCGCGACGAGCACGGCGACGATGGCGATGACCACGGCCGCCCATTTGCGCTCGACGCGCGCAGCGACCGCGGCACTTTCCGAGTGATTCGAGGAAGGAATGTTCGACATAGCGCTCGCTCAGTGAATGACGCCGCGCGGCAAAAAGACCAAGAAGTAAAACGCGAACCAGAGCGCGACAACGATGGCCGTGGCGATACCGGCCACGGCAATGGCGCCCGACGGCCCGCTGCGAACGATTTCGTCGATGCGCTCGCCCTGCGGGTCATCGACATGCGTGTGCGCTTCGTTGTTCGGATTCATGGCGTCCTCGATTTAGTAGAGCGGCGCGGAGCGCAAGGAGTTGGCCTCCTTGGCCGTGACAGGCGTGCCGTGATTACCCCACGCCGTGCGAATGAACGTCACGACGGCCGCCACTTCTTCGTCCGAGAGCGATTGCGCGAACGGCGGCATGCCGTAGGGCGAGGGATTCTTTGCCGTGCCCGGCGCATAGCCGCCATTCAATACCATCCGGATAGGATTGACGGCCGATGTCATCTGGATCGACTGATTGTTCGCGAGCGGCGGGAAGTCGGGGAGCTTGCCCTCGCCGCGCTTCCCATGGCACGTCGCACATTGCGCATCGTAGATTTTCGAGCCGAGCTGCGAAAGCAAATCGCGCTCTTCGCGTGAGATGTTGCTTTTCGGATTCGGACTTTCGGCTCCGTGCTGCGGCAGCGATTTCAAATAGATGGCCATGGCACGCACGTCGTCGTCGGACAGATACTGCAAGCTGTCATAGACGACTTCGGCCATCGGGCCATACACGGCGCCGCGATTGGATACGCCCTTTTGCAGCAGATCGGCGATGTCGCGGATACTCCAATCTCCGAGCCCGGCTTCCTTGTTCGACGTCAGCGAAGGCGCGTACCAATCCTGCATCGGAATCAGGCCGCCCTCGAATGCTTTGGACTCTGAACTACCGCCGAGTGCGTTGATTGCCGTGTGGCACATCGAACAGTGGCCAAGACCTTGGACGAGGTAGGCGCCGCGATTCCACTCGACGGAGCGCGCGGGATCGGCCTGGTATTCGCCCTCGCGGAAGTACAGCGTGCGCCAGCCCAGCAGCAATTCCCGATTGTTGTACGGGAAGCGCAACTCGTGCGGCCGATTCGGCAGATGCACGGGCGGCACCGAACGCAGATACGCAAAGATCGCGTCCGAATCGGCGCGCGTCACCTTGGTATAGGCGCCGTAAGGCATCGCGGGGTAGAGCAGCGAGCCATCGCGCGAGCGCCCGGTGTGCATCATTTGGTAGAACTCGTCCGCCGTCCAATGGCCGATGCCGGTGTCGTCGTCGGGTGTGATGTTGGGCGAATAGAGCGTGCCGAACGGCGTCGGCATCGGGCGGCCGCCGGCGAAGAGCTTCCCGCCCGGTTGCGTGTGGCAGGCGATGCAATCGCCCGCGCGCGCGAGATATTCGCCTTGCTTGACCACGTCGGCGCTCGAACTGGAACTGGCTGGGCCTTGGGCGAAGGCCAACGCCCCCGAGCCAGCAAGCACAAGCGCCGCGCCCACGCGTCGGACGAGGCGTGAGAGAGAAAGGATGACTGGCACGAAGGACTCCCTCATTGCGGTTCGCTGCCGCAACGCAGCGGCATCTTCAAGCTTCCGGCCGGGGCAAACGTGGCATTGGCCGCACCCGGCGACGCCGCAAGCCATGCGGAAACGGCTGTGATGTCGTCGTTCGTCAAACGTGACGCAACTTCATGCATGCAATCTGGTGCGTAGGACTTGCGGGTGCCGTAGCGCCATGCGCCCAGTTGCGCGCTGATGTACTCGGCATGCAGCCCGAGCAGCCCGGGAATGGCGGGCTCCATGCCGGTGAGCGCCGCGCCGTGGCAGGCCGCGCAAGCGGGTATTTGCTTGGAGGGATCGCCCGCCTTCACGAGCTGCTGGCCCCGCGCGAGCAACGTAGCCGATACGGCCGGTGTCACGGCAGGCGGGTAGGGCGGGCGCTGACCCGCGAAATAATCGGCGATCCGATGCAAGTAGGCATCGGGTAGATAGGCGAGCAGGTAATTCATCGGGGGGTACTGGCGCCGGCCGTCGCGAAATGCGACGAGTTGGTTGTACAGATACCCGGCGGGCTTACCCGCCAGACGCGGGAAATAGTCGTTGTCGGTGCCTTGGCCTTGCGCGCCATGGCAGGCGGCGCAGGCCAGCACGCGGGCCTGCATGGTGTCGGGCGCACGCTCCGGTTGCGCCTCTTGCGCTGACGCGCCCATGCCGACGAGCGCTGTGAGGACCGCCGTAGCGATTGTTCTTTTCCGCATCACCTCATCGTCTCCCAGAACACGAACCCATTCAAGCGCCACCCCAAACCGCGCAATTGGAACGCATGTACGACAGGCAAGACTTGATCTAGATCATGCGCCCGCATCACCGCGCCTTCGTTGCTCGCGCTGTGTTGCATTTGGAGCGACGCGACTGTTAGCCGCACCGTGGACGCGTGACAAAGTTGCCGCAACGCAAGAAGCTAGCCACGGGCTTCATCGCTCGTCTATTCGTCGATGTAGATAGGAGAATACCAATGTTCGATACCAGGGAGCGAGCCGGCGAGCAGGGCGCGGCCCACGCGGCCAACGCGGCCTTCGCCTCCGTGACGATACATGCCGAGCCAAAACGAGCGGTGAACGGCGGCGCTTCGTCGTCCTGCAAAACCTGCTCGCTGCGGCCCGTTTGCGCGGTGAATCCCGACGAGCTCGCCTGCTCGCAGCAGATGGAAGACCTGGTGCTTGGCCGCCGTCGCGTGAGCAAAGGCGAGGCGCTGTATCGGGTCGGCGATGCGTTCACGAATTTATATGCCGTGCGCACGGGTTCGTTCAAGAAGGTCACCATGCTGGCCGACGGGCGAGAGCAAGTCACGGGCTTGTATGTCGTGGGCGAATCGCTGGGCACGGACGGTATCGCTGTCGGCCAGTATGCGAGCGATGCGATCGCGCTGGAAGACAGTACCGTCTGCGTCATGCCGTTCGGTTTGCTCGAATTGCTGAGCCACGAAGTCAAAGCTGTGCAGCACCACGTCTTTCGCATGCTGAGCGCTCAACTCGTGCGCGAAAGCAATTCGATGATGCTGCTCGGCACCATGACGGCGGACGAGCGCGTCGCGTCGTTCTTGCTCGACTTGTCGCGTCGCTGGCAGGCGCGTTCCTATTCGCCAAGCGCATTCGCGTTGCGCATGACGCGAGAAGAAACCGGCAGTTTGCTCGGCCTCAAACTCGAAACCGTCAGCCGCACACTATCGCGCTTTCGCAAGCGCGGCCTCATCGAAGTCAATGGAAGGGAAGTACGGATCCTCGACTTCGCGGCATTGATCCAAATCGCCGATCACCCCTCGTGATACCGCTCACTAGGCGCTACGGCGCATGAAGCCGTCGCGGCTCGGAATTTGCTTGCTGGCTTATTGCTTGGTGGCAGCTTGCATGGGCCTTAGTGGAGCGTCGCAACCGGATCGTCGAGACGCACCGTCGGGCCGATGGGAGACGGTGATGAAACGATTTGGTCGATTGAAATTCGTATGGGTGGTGAGCGCGGCTGTGTTGGCGCTTTCCTCGGGATGCACGCTCGGCGGCGCCGCTGCCGGTGGGTACGCGGGCAACAGACTGACGCACGGCAGCACACTCGGTACCGTGGGCGGTGCCGTGGCCGGTGGTGTGGTCGGTTATGAGCTGAGCAAATAACGCTTAGGCTTTGCAAACGAGGGGCGCATTGCGGCGTCCCTCGTTCGTTTCTGCAAGGCGGCATGCGCCGCCTGGCTCGTCGTCACATTAGAACTTATGGCGAATGCCCACGCGCGCTGCGAATTGCGACTGCGATGAAGCGCCCGACGGGCCGAAGTAGCCGCCCGAGTTGCCGATCTGCGCTTGCAGCGGCGTCGTGCCGTTCGTGCCCGACGCCTTCTGGTAGATGCCGAGAACGTACACGTCGGTGCGTTTGCCGAGCGCGTAGTCGAGGCTCAGGTTAGCCTGGTTGAAGTGACCCGAGGCCGCATCGCCGAGGTGCATGTACGTGTAGCCGGCGCCCGCCGAGAGTGCCGGCGTCAACGCGTACTTGGCACCCGCTTCGTACGCGTCGACAATCAGCGCCGACGGGCCGGAGCCCGGGATCTGCACGAGGCGCGTATTCGTCCACAACGCCCAGAATGTTGCCGGCCCCATCAAATAGCGGGCGCCCAAACCAAACGTGCGCAGTTCCTTCACGTTCAGCGCGGCGGGGACCGGTGCGTTCGTGATGGTG
>JBQCDS010000037.1:0-2018 GCA_051961035.1 Trinickia sp.
GACGCGCTGCTGCGAGCCGGCATCACCACGGCCGGCACACTGTGCGCCACGGCGAGGGAATGCATCGCTCGCGCGAGCCGCACCCCGCTGCGCCTGGTCACGCGCTTGCTGCTCAATCCCGTCGCGCAAGCACGCAACGAGCAGCGTCATCCCGATGCGCGGGCACGCGCACCCGAGCTCCGTGCGTTGCAGCGAATCGAAGCGCTCGTACGCCGCAATGACGGACGCCTCGCGTTGGCCGTGCACTGCCCTTCGATCGTCTCCGCCCACGAACTCGCTTACGCGCAAGCCCTCGCCGCTGCGCTTCGGCTCAAATTGGGTTTCGTCCTATCCGACGACGAAGCGTCCGCGCGTGCCTTTCGCGACCGCTTTTACAGCAGCGAAACGCATCTGCTGGATTTCATGCAATTGCTGCGCCGTGGGACCACGGTGTGGGGACGTTCGCAGTTGACACGCAACGACATCGAGACACTCGCCGCGTCCGGCGCGAACGTGAGTGGATTGCATGCCGCATCGCTGCTGGAACGTCGAGCGCGGATAGGCGCACGTGGCTTCGCCAACACCACGTGTACGTCGCGTCCGACACGCCTCGCGGCCTTGCTCGACATGCCCGACTCACCCGCCGATGCGCGCTGGTGGGTGGACGCAGCCACCCGTGCCGCCGCAGCCGCGCTAGGCGAACGCACGTGCGGCCGTATCGAATCGGGCATGCGCGCGGATCTGTGCTTGTTCCGCACGCCGCCTGGCAATGTGTTGGGCGCGGGCAGCGAGGCGTTCGTCGAGCTGTTCGAATGGGGCAGGCCCGACGTCGTGCTCATTGCGGGCGCGACGCCGCGCAGCGTCGCTACCGAGGGCGAAGCAAGTGCGTCGGCTCCCCCCCAGCACATGGGCGCACGCACCTGTCCGCCACGAGCGCTCGGCGCAAACTCACTCCATATGGCTCAATTATGAAGTTTCTCGGTCGTTGCTCCGAGTAATTAATGCGGTAGATATAAAAATAAAATTAAACCAATTGGCGCTTTCTTCGTGATGCTCTGCGCGCAACACCGTCGCCAAATAATCACGTCATAAAGCGCCAAAGATTCCCTACTTCCGGCTCCGTGCGTTGCCCGCCTCCGGGCGGAATGGTTCCATGGCGGGTACTCATCACCGCCCTCGATATGCGGTGCAAAACCGCGAACATGGACCATGCCGAAAACTGCCGAATCCGCTCAGCAGCAACCCAATCCGATCGAGCCAGCGGGCCGCGACGGTGCGGCGGCCGTGCTGCCACGGTCGGCCGCGCGGCAGCTCGTCGAAGCGGCCCGCGCCGTCGCGGCAACCGAGCCGGCAGTTCCGTCCTGGTTGAGTACGTGGGTGCGCCGCGTCGGCCGCGCGGTAAAGCGTTCGATGTCCGATGAGCTTTTCCTCCGGCTCTCGCACCGGCGCCATGTCGGCCGCTTTCCGAACCTGAGCGATCCGAAGACGTTCAACGAATTCATCTTGCAACGCTGCCTGCATCCCGAACCGCACTGGAGCAGGCTCGCCGACAAGCTCGCGGTACGCGAGTTCGTCAAAGAGCGTATCGGCGAAGCACATCTGATTCCGCTCATCGCCGTACCGAGCGTCTTCACCCAAGATGTTTTCGATTCGCTGCCCGACTCGTTCGTCATGAAGGCGAACCACGGTTGCGGCCAAGTCGAAATCGTCGAGGACAAGCGCCGCACGTCGTTCGAGCATTTGAACCGGCTCGCGCGGAAATGGCTGGCGGAAGACTTCTATCAAGTTTCGCGCGAACGGCATTACCGGCCGATTAAACCCACACTGTACTTCGAGCAGTTGCTCTTGGACCGGGCCGGCAACATTCCCTCCGACTTGAAGATGAACATGTTCGGCCGCGATGCGATGGGACAACCCATCATCTACGCCGGCATCGTGTCCGACCGCTTCGGTTCGCCGCATGGCGATGTCTTCGACGTGCACTGGAATCAGCTCGATCTGGCCATCGGCCACTATCGGAGAAGCCCGACCCCGCCACC
>JBQCDS010000038.1:0-2477 GCA_051961035.1 Trinickia sp.
CTTCGGACGAGCACGACACGTAAGCGTCCGGCAGCACCGTCTGGATGAGTTCTTTAGCGCGGCGCTCGTGCATGTCGTTGAGAAACGAGTACAGGAAGCACACGATCACCGAGTTGATGCCGCGCGCCTTGAACACGCGCGCGGCGTCGAGCACTTCGTCCTCGTTCAGTTCCGCGGCGATCTCGCCGTTCGGTGGCATCACGCGCTCGGTGATAGCGATGCGATTGCGGCGCTTCACGAGCGGATGGGATTGCCACGGTACGTCGAACTGCAGCGAAAAATTGTGCGGGCGCTTATGACGGCCGATATGCAGGATGTCGCGAAAACCGCGCGTCGTGAGCATGCCGACTTCCGCGCCGTTGTGCTCGATCGTGATGTTCGTGGCGACGGTCGTGCCGTGCACGATCATCGAGACATCGGCGGGCTTCACGCCCGCAAGCTCGCAAATCTCCAGCACGCCGCGCAGCACGCCCACCGACTGGTCGTGCGGCGTGCTCGGAACCTTGTGGACGAACACGCTCGCGCGCCCGTTCTTGTCCGCTTTTTCGAGGACCAGATCGGTGAACGTGCCGCCGACGTCGACTCCTATTCTTGCCATGGCCATTTCCTCATTGAACCCTAATGAAGCGCTTCAACTTCGATCTAGCTTGATCGAATCCAAAGCGCACTTTCGTGCCGCCGCGCAGCGAAAAAGTGGAAGCAACGATTAGAAATTTGGCCGCCCAATATTCACATGTCTATTGAGATTTTGGGCACGATTAATATCAGTCTGGGTAAGAGTGTGAGACGACCACAACAATGACCGCCTGGTGCTACGGTCGCACCTGCGGAGATGGTCGATCCCACTGAGAACGAAGCGCGAAAGCGCGTTTCGATGCTGAGATTTGCTGCGCACGGCCAACGGTGCGGCCACGAGTTGATCGCCTTGTGGCCTGCCCCGGGCCTGCGGCACCGAGAACGACGCGATGCGAACGATGAGTCCGCCAAGTCCCTTGTGCGCCGCCCATGGACAGAGCGGCTACGACCCAACCCTACGCCGTCAACACCCGCTGCGTTCCCTTCACGGCGGCCGCATGGTCTTCGACCAGGCGATAGACGGTTTCCCCTGCCACAGTCTCCGATTCGAGCAACCGGTCCGCAATCGCACGGAGCACCGGTTCGTTCGCGCGAAGCAGCGCGTAGCACTCGTCGTTCAATTCCTTCAGCAGGGTATTTGCGTGCTCGATCGCATTCTTCAGTTGCAAACCGGCGTATTGCTGCGGCAGCGCCGCGAGGCTGAACAGATTCCCATCGACGTTGAATCCGAACTTTGAAACCATGTCGAGGCTGATGCGCGATGCCTCCTGGAGATCCTGCGCGGCACCGCTCGATGCCTCCGAGAGCACCAGCAATTCCGCGTTACGCCCGCCGAGAAGCACCTGGATCTCGTTGCGCATTTCCGTCTCGCGGTAGAGGTGCTTGTCCTGGCGCTTGGTCACCAGCGCCACGCCGAGTGCGCCGCCTCTCGGCATGATCGTAATCTCCTCGAGTACGCCCGTGCCGAGCAATGCAGCCACGAGACCGTGGCCCGCTTCGTGCACCGCGATACGCGTACGCTCGTCGTCCGACAGCGCGCGTTCAGCGCCGTTCACGTCGCCGATGCGCGCGATCTTGATCGCCTCGATGAAATGCGTCGCGCTCACTTTGTCGTCACCGCATTTACGCGCAATCAGGCCCGCCTGATTGACGATCGTCGACAGTGCAGCGGGCGACAAGCCCGTCGTCAGCCGCGCGAGCTGCTCGAAATCGAGATCGTCGGCCTTCGATTTCAGCTTGGTAGCGTAAAAGCGAAGGATATGCACGCGATCATGGAGGTCGGGCAGGCGAACCTGCACCGTGCGATCGAAACGGCCCGGCCGGCGCAGCGCTTCGTCGAGATTGTCCGGGTGGTTAGTCGCGGCGACCACGATCACGCCCGCGTTCGATTCGAAGCCGTCCATCTCCGCAAGCAACTGATTGATGATGCGATTGCTTTCTGCTTCGACGGGGCCCGCGCCGGCATCGGTGCGCTTGCCCAGACCATCGGCTTCGTCGATGAAGATGACGGTCGGCGCATTCTTGCGGGCGAGCTCGAACAGGTGCTTGACTTTCTGGATCCCCACACCGTAGTACTTCGCACTGAAGTAGCTGCCGGTGATGGCGATGAAGTTCGCCCCGCATTCACCGGCCAGCGCCTGTGCGAGACGCGTCTTGCCGACACCGGGCCCACCCGTCATCAGCACGCCGCCGGGCGCGCGCACCCCGATGCCGGTGAACTGCAACGGATCTGTCAACCAAGCCTTGACATCGGCGAGCGCCGCCTTGGCTTCGCCGGCGCCGATCACGTCGTCGAAGCTCAATTCGGGCGATTGCTGAAGCAGGCTCGCACCGCCTTTCATCTCGCGGCGCATGAACCACGCAAGACCAGCCATCATGAGAACCGGAAAAAGAAGCGTGAA
>JBQCDS010000039.1:0-6424 GCA_051961035.1 Trinickia sp.
CACCGCCTGTGCCTCGGTCCCGCTACAATTTGCGGCCGCGAGCACCGTGCCGATCAAAAAGCGGCCCGGACGCACCGAGTTCCTGCGCGCCGTCGCGACGCGCGACGCGAGCGGCCAGTGGCGCGTCACGCCCACTGCCTCGCAAGGCTCGGGCGTGCTCAGTTCGATGAGCCAAGCGAATTGCTTCGTCGTGCTGGCCCACGACCAAGGCGACGTCAAGGCCGGCGCACCCGTCGACATCATGCCCTTCGAAGGGCTCATTTGACCGGGCGTAACGTCGGCCGCCCATTTTTTCCGGATAGCACATCGTCTCTTCACGAGGCTCCCACCAATGAAAAAACAAATCCTATCGATCGCGCCGGGACAGACCGCGAAGGCGCTCATCTTGGTCTACATCATATTCAGTACGCCGATCGTACTGCTCGGCACGCTCGTGACGTACCTGCGCCAAGGATCGGTCGAAATCGGCACGATCTTTTTCAGCGCATTGCTACTGAACGCGATTCTCGGCTTCGTATTGCTGTGGATCGCCTGCCACGTCTACAACTGGGTAGCCGATCGTTTTGGCGGCATCGAAATCGTCTTGTCCGACGCCCCCGAGGAAGCCTAACGTCATGGCCGATATCATTCGCCCCGCTACCTCGCTCGACATTGCCGGTATGCTCGGACTCATGCGCGAGTTGGCCGAATACGAAAAGCTCACGCACCTGTTCGTCGCGACGGAAGACTCGCTGCGCGACGCCCTGTTCGGTGCACGCCCGGCCGCCGAAGCGCTCGTGGCCGAACGCGACGGCAACATCGTGGGTTACGCGCTCTACTTCCACAATTTTTCGACATTCTTGAGCCGGCGCGGCCTCTATCTTGAAGACCTTTATGTGCAGCCCGCGCTGCGCGGCAGCGGCCTGGGTACGGCAATGCTGCGCCGCCTTGCATCGATTGCCGTCGAGCGCCAGTGCGGGCGCTTCGAATGGTCGGTCCTCGACTGGAACCAAAGTGCCATCGATTTTTATACGAAGATGGGCGCGACGGTACTACCCGATTGGCGCATCGTGCGCGTCACCGACGACGCGTTGAGCCGCCTCGCCGACGCCGCTTGAAACACCGGCCGGCAACTGCGGCATAAGCGCGGCACAAGCGCGGCACAAGCGAGCGGCTAACCGCTTCCAGCAAGCAGCATGCGGTTAGCGCGCGCGGGACGACGACCCGAGCCGTGCCCGCGCGGCGCTTTCGCTCAAGCGTCGGGCTCTTGCAGGCTCGCGTAAGCATCGCCGAGCAAGCCTTCCGTTTGATCGCCCGGCAGCGCCTCGACTTCCCGCAGCTTCGTGCTCATGACACGCGTGCGGCGTTCCGCCGATTCGATCGAACGCGTCACCGTTTCGAGTTGCGATTTCGTCTTCGCAAGGACGTCGCCAAATTTGCCGAACTCCGTCTTCACCGCTCCCAGAACCTGCCATACCTCGCTCGATCGCTTCTCGATCGCGAGGGTGCGAAAGCCCATCTGCAAGCTGTTCAAGAGCGCGGTCAAGGTCGTGGGCCCCGCGATCGTGACGCGGTAATCGCGCTGCAATTGATCGCTGAGGCCAGGGCGACGGAGCACTTCGGCATAAAGCCCTTCCGTCGGCAAAAACAGCAGCGCGAAATCCGTCGTATGAGGCGGCGCCACATACTTCTCCGCGATCGTGCGGGCCTCGCCGCGCACACGCGCCTCCAACGCGCGCGACGCATCTTCGACAGCCACCGGATCGGCTCGCTCTTGCGCGTCGATCAACCGTTCGTAGTCCTCGCGCGGAAACTTCGCATCGATCGGCAACCAGACAGGCGCGGCCGCGCCCTGCCCGCCGCTGCCTTCCACGCGCCCCGGCAGCTTGATGGCGAATTCGACACGCTCCCCGCTCTTGGGCACCGTCGCCACGTTCTTCGCGTATTGATCGGGCGTCAGCATCTGCTCGAGCAGCGCCTCGAGCTGCACTTCCCCCCACGTGCCGCGCGTCTTCACGTTGGTCAGCACCTTCTTCAGATCGCCGACGCCGGCCGCGAGCGTTTGCATCTCGCCCAGCCCGCGGTGTACTTGCTCGAGCCGGTCGGAAACGAGCTTGAACGATTCGCCAAGCCGCTGCTCCAGCGTCGCATGGAGCTTTTCGTCGACGGTGCGGCGCATCTCCTCGAGCTTCGTCGCGTTGTTCGCTTCGATATCCTTGAGCCGCGCCTCGAGCGTCGCGCGCACTTCCGCGAAGCGCCGGTCGTTCGCCTCGACGAGTTGCGCGAGTTGCTGCGCCAGGGTGTCGCCGAAACGCTTGAGTGCCGAGGCCTGTTCGTCACGCGATTCATGCGCGTGCCGCTGCAACGTGTCGCGCATGGCATCCAGTTGCGTCGCGTTTGTTTCCGTCAGTTGCGCCAAGCGTTTGGCGAAGCCATCGATCTGCTGGTTTTGGACGGTGGCCACGCTCGTCAATTGCGCGGCCAAGGTCTGTTGAAACTGCGCGAAACCGCCGCCGAGCTCCGCTCGGGAAAGGCGCGACGTTTCGGCCAGCTCGCCGCGCAACTCGCGCTCGAGCCGCTCGTAGGCGCGAACCTGCGCCTGTCCGGCCGTCTCGATACATTGACCGAGTTCGACGAACGACGCGCGATCGTTCGCGCGACTCGCGCTGCGCACAGCGATGGTCAAAGCGATGGCCAACAGCACGACGGCGCAAAGCAGCGCCGCAACAAGAATCATGGTCATGAACGCGTGGATCGCAACACTTCAGGGTTGATCGGATTCGGGGGCTGTCCCGCGCGCGGCCCCACGCCGAGTGCGGCGATGAGGTTGTCAGCCGCGAGATTGGCCATCGCCCGGCGCGTGGATTCGGTCGCGCTCGCGATATGCGGCGTCAGCACGACGCTTGGCGCGGACAGCAGCCGCGGGTGGACGCTCGGCTCGCCCTCGAACACATCGAGCCCGGCGGCGGCGATGCGCCGGTCGTGCAACGCATCGGCCAACGCCGCGTCGTCGACAATGCCCCCGCGAGCAATGTTCGTCAATGTCGCGGTAGGCTTCATGAGCGCGAGCTCGGCCGAGCCGATTGTGTGGTGACTCTGCGCGCTGTACGGCACGACGAGTACGACGTGATCGGCTTGCCGCAGCAACGCCTCTTTCGAGAGGTACTGCGCATCCAGTTCGGCTTCGATCGACGGCGCCACGCGCGAGCGGTTGTGGTAGACGACCCGCATCGAGAAGCCGCGCGCGCGACGTGCGAGCGATTGCCCGATTCGCCCCATCCCGATGATGCCGAGCGTCGCACCGAAAATATCGGTGCCGAGAAAGCCGTCGTAGCGCCAGGCGCCCCATTTGCCCTCGCGCAGCCAGTGCTCGCTTTCGGTGACGCGTCGCGCCGCCGCCATCATCAACGCCCAGCCGAAATCGGCCGTCGCTTCGTTCAAGACATCGGGCGTGTTCGTCGCAATGACGTTGGCGGCATTGAACGCGGGGATATCGAAATTATTGTAGCCGACGGCCATGTTCGCCACCGCGCGCAACCGCGGAGCGGCCGCGAAAATCGCCGAGCCGATCGGGTCGCCGGCCGTCAGCGCACCGTCTTTGTCGGCGAGCCGGCGCGCGAGTTCGTCGGGCGGCAACGCGGGCCCATCGTTCCAATCGACGTCGAAGTACTGCCTGAGACGCTCGACGACGTCGGGAAAGATCGGACGCGCGACCAGGATCTTCTGCATGGGGTCACTCCTTGCAATCAAAAAAACAGCCACGTCGTGACCAAGAACACCGGAATCAATACGGTGACCGACCATCCGATGTAGCCGAAAAAGCTCGGCATGCGCACGCCGCGCGACTCCACGATCGCCTTGACCATGAAGTTCGGCGCATTGCCGATGTAGCTGTTCGCGCCCATGAAAACGGCGCCGGCCGAAATGGCCGCGAGCGTCGAGGCCCCCGCGTTCATCAACGTGTGCGCATCGCCGCCCACGAGATTGAAGAAGACGAGATACGTGGGCGCGTTGTCGAGAAACGACGACAGGATACCCGTGGCCCAAAAGTACATGGCGTCGATAGGCCGGCCGCTCGAATCCGTCACGAGGTGCAGCACCGAAGCAAACGCGCCTTGCTCTCCGGCCCGCAGCATCATGACGACGGGTGCGATCGTGATGAAAATCGCGCCGAAGAGCTTCGCGACCTCCTCGATCGGCGCCCACGTGAACGCGTTTCCCGTGCGGGCCGTACGCGGCGTGATCAAAAGCGAGACGATCGTCAGCACGATGAGCGCCGCATCGCGAACGAGGTCTTGCAAGGCGAGATGTGCCCCCGGCAAGTCGAAAACAACGCCTGGCTTCCATAGCCCACTCATCAAGACGAGGCCGATCACGAGCGCAAGCAGCGCCAAGTTGCGCTTGCCCTCGATGGCGATGCCCACCGCCTCCGAGCCGTTGGTGTCGGTCTCGGGGCGCGCTTCGCCGGGGCGGCGATAGTAGTACGCATCGAGCGCATAGAAAAGCGCGAGCAGCGTCGCGCAGATAAACAGCATGGGCAATGCGAGATGACGCGTCGTCCAAAAGAAGCTCACGCCGTTCAGGAAACCGAGGAACAACGGCGGATCCCCCAGCGGCGACAGCGAACCGCCCGCATTCGCGACTAAAAAGATGAAAAAGACGAACACGTGCACGACATGCTTGCGGTTCGCGTTCGCCCGCAGCACGGGCCGGATCAGTAGCATCGCGGCGCCGGTGGTGCCCATGATGCTGGCGAGCGCCGTGCCGAGCGCGAGCAGCGCCGTATTGACGCGCGGAGAGCCATGCAGCGCGCCGCGCACGCAGATACCGCCGGCCACCGTGTAGAGCGCGGTCAGCAAGACGATGAACGGGATATATTCGGCGACCACCGCATGCGCAAACGCATGGCCGGCGGCTCCCGGGCCGAACACGTAGGCGAACGGTGCAAGGAACGCGATCGCCCACGCGGCCGCGATTTTGCCGAAGTGCCGATGCCAAAACGTGGGCGCGATCAGCGGAAGCAGCGCGATCGAGAGCAAGATGCCCGCGAACGGCAGCGCCCAATGCGGCCCTAGCAGTGCACCGTCCGGCACGGCGGAAGCCGCCGACGCCGAAGCAGACGCACTCGAGGACCACATCGCAACCGTCAACGCCAATGCACGCGCCGCCTTGCGCGAGCAAGCGGCTCGTCTTTCAATCATCGATTTCCTCTTGGTTCGTTAAGCCGCCGGCGGCCGGGCAACCGCGCCGGCGCAGCTTCCCGGCTCAAGCGCCGCGCACGACGATCGCGTGAACGCGATAGGGGCCGTGCGCCCCGAGCACGATGGTTTGTTCGATATCGCCCGTGCGCGAAGGCCCCGATACGAAATTCACGGCACGCGGCAACTCGCCGCGCTCGACGCGCATCAACGCAAACGCTTCCTCATGGCCCGCGACGATGCGCGAGGCGGGCACGACAGCAATGTGCGTCTCGGGTAGCAGCGCCATCGACGCTTCGGTCTCGGGCCCGGACAGCAACACGAGCGAGCCGGTCTCTGCCGTGGCGCAAAAGCACCCCGTGATGCCCACGAGATCGCCGTTCTCGGGCTTGCGAAATTCCACTGCCAGACCCGCTTGCTCCCATGGCAGCGTGCGCAGTGCAGCCCAGGCGCAAGCGCGCGGCGCAATGCCGAGCTGGGCCAAATAGCGCGCGGCGGCAGCCGGCACTTCTTCGATCGATTCCACGAGTTCCGCGGTGCTCGCCATGAGCCGCGCTTCGTCGACGAATCGGGCCGTCAGCCCTTCCCGATCGGACGGCATCGCAGGGCGCGGGCCTTGCGGATGCCGAGCGAGGTAATCGGCGATGGCCTCTCGTTCGGCTTGTTCAGGCTCCGCCGGACGGCCCGACGCCGCGCGGATGCGAGCGAGCATGTTGCGCCGCGCCGCCGATGTATCCATTGCACACCCCACCCCATGAGCCAGAACGAATGGCCGATTATACGGGCCTTCTTTTTCGGGATACATCGGCCGATCGGCTAACGCGATGCGTCAGTCGGGGTGGTCGTCGGCTGGGGTTTGGATGCCGAAGACCTGCCGAAGATAGGCCAGATAAGCTTTGTCGTCGCACATGTTCTTGCCTGGCGAATCGGACAGCTTGGCCACGGGTTGGCCATTGCAGCGAACCATCTTGATGACGATTTGCAGTGGCTTGTACCCGAGGTCGTTCGTGAGATTCGTGCCGACGCCGAACGCGAGCCGGCAACGCCCGCGAAAGCGCTCGTACAATTGCAGCACTTTCGGGATGTCGAGCGCGTCGGAAAACACGAGCACCTTCGTGCGCGGGTCGCAGCGGTTTTCTTCGTAGTGGCGCAGGAGCTGCTCGCCCCACTCGAACGGATCGCCGGAATCATGGCGGGCGCCGTCGAACAACTTGCAAAAGTACATATCGAAGTCGTTCAAGAACGCC
>JBQCDS010000040.1:0-2850 GCA_051961035.1 Trinickia sp.
AGTGTCGTGGACATAACCGCAGTGCCTGAATTTAACCTTTGAGCTGATCGAGATCCTCGACGTTGATCGTGTCGAGGGTACGGAACAGAGTCACGAGAATCGCGAGGCCGATCGCCGCTTCCGCCGCCGCGACCGTCAGCACGAAGAACACGAAGATCTGCCCGTGCACGTCGCCAAGATAGTGCGAGAACGCGACGAAGTTCGTGTTCACCGCGAGCAAGATCAATTCGATCGCCATCAAGATGATGATGACGTTGCGACGATTCAGGAAAATGCCGACGACGCCGATCGCAAAAAGGATCGCGCCGAGCACCAGGTAATGAGCTAGGGTCAACATGTTTTTCTCCTCGGGCGTTCAGCGATTGCCGCCGACGCTGCCGGCGCCGACATTGGCGTTCGGCTCGCCGGGCGCGCCTTCGGCCGTTTGCGGAAGCGTCGAACGCTCGGCCGGCATCTTCACGATGCGCACGCGATCTTGTGCGCGAACCTTCACTTGCTCCGATACGCGTTGACGCTTGCTGTCCTTGCCCTTGCGCGCCGTCAGCGCGATTGCCGCGATGATCGAGACGAGCAGCACGAGCCCGGCTACTTCGAACGCGAACATGTACTCGGTGTAGATCACCTTGCCGATCAGATACGTGTTCGGCACCGCGGCGGCACCGGCGGCGGCGACCGGCGTGGTCGTCGCGCCGTAGCCGTGCCACAGGATCAGCGCCGTCTCGACGACGATAATCGCGCCGACGATGGTGGCCGTCGGCACGAAGCGCTTGAAATCGCGGCGCAGCACGTCGAGGTTGATGTCGAGCATCATCACCACGAACAAGAACAGCACCATGACCGCGCCGACATAGAGCAGCACGAGCAAGATCGCGAGGAATTCGGCCCCGAGCAGCATCCAAATGGCCGCGGCGTTGAAGAACGCCAGCACGAGGAACAGCGCCGACCCGACCGGGTTGCGCGATGTGACCACCTTCAGGGCCGACACTGTCAGCAGCAGCGCGAAGATGTAAAACAGTACGGTCGTGAATTCCATGATTACCGGTTCGTCGTTAGCTCATCAATCAGGCGTGGTGGTGGCAGGCGCTTTCACGGCGCACACGACTGCCAGCGGCGGAGCCGACCGCCGCGTCACCCCGACTACGCGTCGAGCAAGTACGTCAATGCTTATCAACGGTACGGCGCGTCGGCGGCTTTGGACGCCGCGATCTGCGCTTCGTAGCGATCGCCCACCGCCAGCAACATGTCCTTCGTGAAGTACAAGTCGCCGCGCTTTTCGCCGTGGTATTCGAGGATGCTCGTCTCGACGATCGAATCGACGGGGCAGCTTTCCTCGCAAAAACCGCAGAAGATGCACTTGGTCAAATCGATGTCGTAGCGCGTCGTGCGGCGCGTGTTGTCCGCACGCACTTCCGATTCGATCGTGATGGCCAGTGCCGGGCACACCGCTTCGCACAGCTTGCAGGCAATGCAACGCTCTTCGCCGTTTTCATAGCGGCGCAGCGCGTGCAAGCCGCGAAAGCGCGCCGACAGCGGCGTCTTTTCCTCGGGGAACTGCACGGTGAACTTACGCCGGAACGTGTATTTACCCGTCAGCGCAAGACCCTTGAGCAGCTCGGTCAGAAAAAACGTCTTGAAGAAATTTTGGATAACGTTCATTACAGACTCCTGCCGGGCCGCCCCAAGGGAGGCTGTACCCCCTCGGGGGGCAGCGAACTAAGTGAGCGTGGGGGTCGTTTCATAGTGCTCGCCCTTTATTTCCAGATGTTCAGCGGCGACATGATCCAGAAGCCGACCACGATGACCCAGAAAATACATACGGGCAGGAAGACCTTCCAACCCAGACGCATGATCTGGTCATAGCGATAGCGCGGAAACGTAGCACGGGCCCAGATGAACACCGACAACAGAAGGAATACCTTCAGCACGAGCCAGAAGACACCCGGGATGAAGGACAAGAATCCGAACGGGGCACTCCAGCCGCCGAGGAACAGCGTTGCCGCCAGTGCCGAAATCACGATCATGTTGATGTACTCGGCGAGGAAGAACAGCGCGAACGCCATCCCCGAGTAATCGATCATGTGACCGGCCACGATTTCCGACTCGCCTTCCACCACGTCGAACGGGTGGCGGTTCGTTTCGGCGATGCCCGAGATGAAGTAGACGACGAACACGGGCAGCAGCGGCAGCCAGTTCCACGAGAGGAAGTTCACGCCGTGCGCGGCGAAGAAGCCGTGCTCTTGCGAACCGACGATGGCCGACAGATTCAAGCTGCCCGAGGTCATCAGCACGACGACAAGCGCAAAGCCCATCGACACTTCGTACGACACCATCTGCGCCGCCGCGCGCATCGAGCCGAGGAACGCATACTTCGAGTTCGAGGCCCAGCCCGCGAGAATCACGCCGTACACGCCGATCGACGAAATCGCGATCACGTAGAGCAGGCCGGCGTTGATGTCGCCCAGCACCGCTTTCGCTTGGAAAGGGATCACGGCCCACACCGCGAAGGCCGGCACCACCGTCATGACAGGGGCGATCAGATAGAGCCAGCGGCTAGCGGCCGTCGGCTGAATCACTTCCTTGAGCAGCAGCTTCAGAACGTCGGCGATCGGCTGCAGCAAGCCCGCCGGGCCGACGCGGTTCGGCCCGAGACGCACGTGCATCCAGCCGATGAGCTTACGTTCCCAAAGAATCAGGTAGGCCACGCACAGCAGGATCACGACGGAGACGACGACGATGCGCACGAGCGCCCATACCGTGGGCCACGCCGCGCCGAGCGCCTGGGCACCGCCCGCGTTGATCGTATCGAACAAGCTCATTTACGCCTTCTCCACCACGAGTTCACCGAACAAG
>JBQCDS010000041.1:0-6025 GCA_051961035.1 Trinickia sp.
CACTGCACGCGTGAAAGCGCATGCAGTGCGTTTTTTTACCATGTGCACTTCGTTATCGACGGATCGATGCGGGCGACGCACCTCGCGTCGATCCGCTTCCCATTCGGCGCTCAGCGCGCCAGCGGGGCGCAACATCGCCCCGTCATCGGCTGAACAAACTCTTGAACGCTTTCGCCGCCTTGGGCGCCTTGCCTGCGGCGCGCCCTTCGATCGCCGCATCCGGCCCACCGGCGGACGTGTTCCAGTAGGCGGCATACAACACGTTGCCGGACTCGAACCAGTCGTGCATGTTCTTGATGAACGCTTGGTTGTCGCCGTGGCCAGCGGAACTATTCGACACGCTCCATTCCGCATAAGCCTCGGGCTTGTCATGGGCGCGCGCGAACTTGCGGAAATCGCGCAGTCCACCCTTGCCGTTCAAGATCTCGTCCCAGCTATGGTTGTATTGGTCGTAGACGTCCATGGAGACGATATCGACGACGTCGTCGCCCGGATAGGCACTCGTCCAATCGAAGTCTTTCTCGCCGGTTCGCGAAAGGTTCCATTCGAACCGCAACTCCTTGTTGACCGCGCGCATCGTCTGCACCACGTGACGGAATGCCTTGGCATAGGACTCCGGTGATTTCACCGCGGACCACGCGTACCACGTTCCGTTCGGCTCCCAGCCGAGGCGGACGATGATCCGCGAAGGTGCACCCGTCTTGCTGGCTAGATTCTGAGCGAGCTTGGTGAAGTACTTGTCGTATTGCCCGGCCGCAACCGCATCGAGCGTATCCGGGCCGCTATGCTTCGGCACGAGCGGAACGGACACGACCTCGACCCGCGACGGGTTCGATGCGAGCCACTGGCGTGTCGCATTGAGGAAATAGGGCGAGGCGATCGTATCCCAGGAATCGTCGGCGGCGAATGTTACCCGGTACATCACCGGTTTTCCCAGCCAGTTGCCGAACTCTTCGTACTGCGAAATATCGCTGTCTCTGCCCGCGTGCAGACCGAGAGCCTCGCCATGCGCGAACGAACATAGACTTGCCGCGAAAACGGCGCACAAGGTGAATCGGAATCGTTTAAGGGAACGAGATTTCATCAGCGTTTGTTTGCCTCAGTTGCGTCAGTTGAGTCAGTTGAGTCAGTTGCGTCTTTCGCATCGAGCCGAAAGCGAGCCGGCACCGGTTGCCGGCTCGTTTTCGGCCCGGCTATTCATCGGACAATCCGCTCAACGGGCGAACGACGACGGAGCGATTGCGTTCGACGGCCGAGTGCGTGAGCCACTCGACGTGCTGCCGCCACCGCTCCGCGAAAGCATCGAACGAGAACGCACGCGCCACCTGGCGCGCATTGCGCGCGCATCGCTCACGCAATTCACCGTCTTCGGCCATTTCGATCAATGCGTCGCGAAGGCCCGCCCGGTCGTCGAGCGGCACGAGCCGCCCGAGCTCGCCCATCGAAAGCAGCTCGCGCGGCCCCGTCGGACAATCGAACGCCACGACCGGCAGCCCGTGCGCCGCGGCCTCGTACAGCGAGAGCCCGAAACCTTCGTATCGAGACACCGAACACAGCAGCGCTCCGCTTTCATAGATCGCATGTTTGTCCTCGTGAAAACCCGCCAGCGATACGCACCCCGCAAGCCTTTTGTCGTCGATGAGCGCTTGCAGCGAGTCGCGCTCTTCGCCTTCGCCGTAGATCACGAGCGACCAATCGCGCAGACGATGCGCGACTGTCGCCCATACCTCGATCAGCGTCGCGAAGTTCTTCTGGGCCGTGAGCCGCCCGACCGCGACGACCACCTTCGACCGCGCCGTTGCATCGCGCACCGTCCCTGGCACATGCACCGCGTTGTACAGCACTGACGTGTTCTTCACTCCATGGCGGGCAAACTCCATACGGTCGCGCTCGGTGAGCACGACGATGTTGTCCAGCCACCGGTACAGCGCGTTGCGCAACATGAGGTGCAAGGGCCGTGGGCGCTCCTCCTCGTAGCACAGGTGTTGTACCTCGACGCAGATCACCCGCCTCGAGAGCGGCAGCGCAAAGTACCGAAAGAAGTTGTTGCCTATGACGATGTCGGCGTCCGGAATCGCGCGCCGCAGGCTGCGCATCAACGTCAGCCGTGTGAAGACTTTGCCCAATACGGAACGGGGACGGCGCAAGCCAAGATGCACGACGTCGAGCGGGCCTTCCTTGCGGCGATCAAGCGCGTTCGAAGCCCCCTGCTTCGATGCGTGTGAAAACGCGCTGACGATGACAACGTCGCCCATGCCCAAGAGCGCCGCGCCGATGTCTTGCGCAACCTGCTCCGCGCCTCCGTGGAAGGTGATATCAGGCACTGCAACGATAATTTTCATCGGGCTCTTTTAGTCGAAGACCAACCTGAACACCTTCCGTGCCGGGCCATGCACGTGCAAGCGGCGCGCCCAGATGGCAAGCCGACTGCGGAGCCGGCGAGGATAGAAACGGTGAAACGCGCGCGTCATGTCCTCCGCCTCGCGCACCACCACCGGTAAATCGAAAGTGACCTGATCGCTCACTTCGCCCTCGTAATGCGTCGATGCCTCGCGATGCTCCCCGCTGCCGTCCATGCCAGTGTTGGAGGTCAGCGATTTCGTGGGGTACAGCGTCAGCGCGTCGCCATAGTTATAGCGGCCGAAGTCGAAACGGATCGCCCACGATTCCGCTTCCCCCTCGATCTGGTTAATGATCATATCAAGCATGTCCTTCCCGCAGCGCGTAAATTGCGCACGTCGCTGCCGGTCGGCCATGAACGACCCGTATTCGCTGCACTGCCAATCCACCGTGCGCCAGCGATCGCGCCACGTCGCCCAGCCCCACGGGCAGATGCGCGGCACGAAGAACGCGTCGCCGTGCCGCTCGCCCACCGGCACCGGCGGCACGTAGCCCGAAATGGAGAACACGCGCTGCTCGTCGCGATAGAGCTTGAGTGCGGCCTGCATGTACGACAAGAATCCGCTGGCAACTTCGATGTCGTCCTCGACGACGATCACGGAATCGTACTGATCGAGCACGGCACTCACCCCTTCGATGACCGAGCGCCCGAGCCCCAGATTGACCGGCGACGCCTGCACCTTCACCGAGCGGAATCCTTTTGCCTGTTGCGCGATTTCGCGAACTTGCGCAACCGCCTCCATATCCGCACTTTTTCGCGGCCCGTCACAGAAGACGAAAAGGCTGAATGCCTCCGCACCCTTGCTGGCTGCCAGCGCCGCCAGCGTTTGCTCGAGGTGCCTCGGCCTCTTGTATGCGAACACAACCAAAGCAGTGCTCATCCCGTCCATCTTGTTCTCGCTTGTGGTAAAAACTTTGGATAACCCGTGACCGATGCGGTCACTACTGCAATCACGCCTGCCAGCGCAGCGCTAAAGAGCGGTTGCAGCCAGACGATATCAAGCGCCCGTTCCAACGCCGCGAATAGCAGCGCGAGCACGAAGAACCCTCCTACCGGCAACAAAATTTTCGATACGACCGCGACCACTCCCATTCCGGCTCGCTTGCCGAGCAGGAAGTAGTGCCCGATTACCGCAAGTACGGCCTGCACCACGATGACACCGAGCAACATTCGCTCGATGCCGAACCTCGACATGAGGACGAGTACGCCCGCTTGCGCAGCCGACTGCACCGAAGACCACCCTAAATCGACGAACGGTGCCCCGGTGCTTTGCATGAACGCCGAAATGGTTCCGTTCTCGAACGCGCGCACGGCCCACAGCAGCGCGAGCCAGCCGAGCCAATCCGCGTAGTGCGCGAATGCGTGACCGTAGAGCAGCTTCGTGACGAGACCGGAACTGAGCGCAAGCGAGAGGTAAAAGCACACGTAGATCGACGTCGACCAACAGATCGCCCGCTCGATCGAAGGGAGCCGCTCGGGCGCATCGCGGCGCCATGCGGCGAACAGCGGCATCGTCGTGCGCCGAACCATCGGCGAGATGAAGGCATTCGCTTGCAAGACGAATTGCTTCATCGACGAGTACACGCCGAACACGGCCAGTGGCATGGTTGCGCCGACGAGCATTTCGTCGGCCTTTCCGCCCATCACGTTGACGAACTGACTGAGCAATTGCGCGAGGGCATAGGACGCCGTTGCCTTCGCGTTGCCTTTGCGATGCCCTTGCTTGACATGCTTGCCGATCGACACGATATGGCGCACCGTGTGCTGCATGCAGATGAGCTTGACGATCAGCGCGGCATAAAAACCGATCATCACGCAGGCGGTGAAATGCCCGAAGTAAGCCAGCAACACCGTCGCGCCGACACCCACGAGCTTGCCGGCCGCCTCGGCGAACGCAAGCCGCTCGAGATCGAGATCGCGTACGGCGAAGCCTTGCAGCGGCCCCATGAAGATCGCGAGCGGAATGGTGGGCGTGATCCACAGCAATGCGTTACCGATACCGTTCGTCGCGGCCTCGCCGTTCCCGATGAACTGCACGACGACATAGCCGATCAGGCAGATGGCGATGCCCGTACCGACGAACCACGGCAGCGCGGCGGCCACATCGGCGAGCGTCGCTTCGCGCTCACGCTTGTCCTGGATGACGAAACTTTGCAGCCCGAAGTCGCACAGCACCGTCGCCAGCGCGATCATCATCGAATACAAGGCCACGATGCCCAGATCGGCGCCATGAAACGTACGAGCCACGACGGCGATCTGCGCGAGTTGCAACACTGCCATGACCGCCGAGGACATCAATTGGGCCAGCCCCTTGCGGGCCACGGAACTCATTGTGTCGCTCTCCCCGGATTCGACAAAACGTTCGTTAGATATTCGGCGAAGCGCGGCTCGGCACATCCTCGGGCGAACAACTCGCGATGGTGCGGCTGCGGCCTCGAGCGCGCGAGCGCACTCAGCCGGGCGTCGTCGCCCAGCAATGCGATCCATTGCTGTGCCGACGCGCAAGTCGCGATCGCCGGATCTGCGCCGAGCGGCAGGCCGCGCATCGCCTGCGGCGTCCCAATGAGCGCGCGCCCGTTGTAGATGGCTTCCGCGACCTTGATATTCACGCCCGCGCCGAGGCGCACCGGCGCGATGAAGATCGGTGCCTTGCCCCATACGTCGGCGCGTTGTTCAACGAAGCCATGCGTGATCAATTGCGGGTGCCGCCCCGCCCACCGCTCGGAGCCGCGGCCGACGGCATGGAGCACGACCTTGTCCGACACGGCGGGCAGCACTTCGTCCACGAACCAGTCGAGCGCATCGACATTGGGCCACCAATTCATGTTGCCGACGAAGAACAGATGCACGCGGGTGTCTGCCGCAACGTTCAGCTCGACAGGCGGATAGTCGAACGACGGCAGCAGCGTGAAGATCTTGCGCAGGCCGGCATCCGCGCCTTGGGCCGCCTCGTCGGACGATAGGAACACCGCGTTGCCGCAGCGCGCATATGCGTCGCGTTGAAAGCGCTCGAGCCGGCGCAGTTCGAGCGAGAGGACGGTACGCAGCAAACGCGGCCACGTCTTGCCGACACGCTCCGCGTATAGGCGCACCTCGTCGTTGTGCTGGATCAGCAGCGTCTGAGTGCCGCGTCCCACGAGCGGCGCGTATAGCATCGTCTCCAGGTGATCGAAAACGACGAGGCTCGGCGCATGTTGCGCGATCGCCTGGCTGATACGTCGCCGCGCGTCACCCACCCGGAAGTACTCGATCTTCGCCGCAAGCCCCGAAAATGCGGCCCGCAGGAAGGCGGTCGCGATGCGCAGCTTGCGGCGCCTCGGTGCGGCGGGATAGATGTACTCGATTCGGACGTCGCCGAATACGCGCCGCAGCAACGCGAGCAGGCTGGCCGTGTACACGGCGCCGCCATTGGCCCCGCTGTCGTCGCGCACATGCGATATCACGAGCAGACGCTGCTCGGCCAGCGTCTGCGGCACGCGTGCGTTCATGCTCGCCTCCCCATCCACACAGCCGGCTGCGGCGCCGCAGGTACGGCTCGCACTCGCACTGAACGGGCCGAGCTGCAGCCCGTCACGACGAAGAAAAACAGCAGCAGCACGGAAAGCGGCTGCAGCAGCGCGCCCG
>JBQCDS010000042.1:0-18491 GCA_051961035.1 Trinickia sp.
GTCAACGTCACCCTCAAGCTGCTGGAGACGGCCGCCAAGGCCCTGGCCACCGGCTACGACATCGAGGTGATCGAGGCGCACCACCGCCACAAGGTGGACGCGCCCTCGGGTACCGCGCTCAAGATGGGCGAGGTCATCGCCGGCGCGCTCGGCCGCGATTTGAAAGATTGCGCCGTCTACGAGCGCCACGGCGTGACGGGCGAGCGCGATCCCTCGACGATCGGCTTCTCGGCCATTCGCGGCGGCGACATCGTGGGCGACCACACGGTGCTGTTCGCGGGCACCGGCGAGCGCATCGAGATTACGCACAAATCGGCGAGCCGGATCTCGTACGCGCAGGGCGCGCTGCGGGCCGCGCGCTTCCTCGCCCAGCGTGGCGCCGGGTTGTACGACATGCAAGACGTCCTCGGCTTGCGCTGAGGCAACCCACCAGCGCTGCGCGCTCGCTTCGGGAGTCGCAATCGCATGCAAAACACGGGCATTGTTCACTACTTGCAATCGGGCGACGCGCTCACGCACGCGGTCGCCTACGTCCTCTTGGCCATGTCGATCGCGAGTTGGTGTTTTCTGATCGTCAAGAGCTGGATGCTCGGGCGGGCCAAGCGCCAAGGGCCGCGCGCGATCGCACTGTTCTGGGAATCGGCGACGCTGTCCGAGGGCGTGCTGGCGTTGCGCGCGGCAGATCGCGAGCGCGTCTACGCGCCGCTCGCCGAAGCGGCTTTGGCAGCTTCGGAGGTGCATACGCCAACAGCGATGCTCGCGCGCGTCGAGCGCGGCGAGCGCGTGCTGCGCGCGTTGCGCGAGGCGCTGCTCGCGTCTACTCGCCGGATCGAGTTCGGCCAAGTGCTGCTCGCCTCGGTCGGTAGCACGGCGCCTTTCGTGGGCTTGCTCGGCACCGTGTGGGGTATCTATCACGCGCTCGGCAGCATCGCGGCGAGCGGGCAGGCGATGATCGAGAACGTCGCGGGGCCCGTGGGCGAAGCGCTGATCATGACGGCGTTCGGCCTCGTCGTGGCCATTCCGGCCGTACTCGGCTACAACGTGCTCGGTCGCATGCAGCGGCAGTTGTCGGAGGAACTGGACGGCTTCGCGCACGATTTGCACGCGTACGTTTGCGCGCCTCACGAGCATCAGCAAGAGGCGCCCGCGCATGCAGCGCCCGCGCGCGGCACGTCGGAGCGCCCCGGCGCCGCGCCCTCGCACGGGCAGGCGGTCGAGCCGCAGCGCAACGCGCGCGCTTGAACGCAGCGTCAAGCAATCAACGCGTTGGCATTTGAATCGAGCAGGAGGCGGTGAGCATGGCATTCGGCGGATTCGACAAAGAACGCTCGGCCGGGCCGATGGCCGATATCAACATGACGCCGCTCATCGACGTCATGCTCGTCTTGCTCGTCATCTTCATCATCACGGCACCGCTGCTCACCCACGCCATTCGGCTCGATTTGCCGAAGGCGGCATCGGCCCCCACTCCACTGACGCCGCACACGATCACGTTATCGATCGACGACGCGGGCCGCCTTTACTGGGACGGCCAAGCGCTGACGCTCGATGCCATGCGCGCGCGCCTGAATGAGGCCGGTCGGGCGCCGCGAACGCCCGAGCTTCATCTGCGGGCCTCGCGCGACACGCGCTACGACGTCATCGCGCAGGTCATGAGCGCGGCGCAGCAAGCGGGGCTCACCAGAATCGGTTTCGTCACCGAGCCGCCGGGCCGGAGCAAGCCGGGCGCGCTGCCCGCCACCTCCGCGCCGGCCCTCGCTCACTGACCGCAAGAAACGGCGTACCGCGCGTGCGGTTCGAGTCCGCGCGGGCGGTATAATCGACGTTTTCCCCATTTGCAGGGAAAACGCATTTCGACGTATTGCCGCGCCCGCGTCGCAAGGCGCCACGACAGCCTAGCCCGAACCACCGCCATGCAAGAAAAATACTTACCCGCCGACATCGAAGCCGCCGCCCAGGCAGATTGGCACGCGTCCAACGCCTACCGCACGGCCGAAGTCGCCGGCAAGCCGAAGTTCTACTGCGTCTCGATGCTGCCGTATCCCTCGGGCAAGCTGCACATGGGGCATGTGCGCAACTACACGATCAACGACGTCATGTACCGTTATCTGCGGATGAACGGCTACAACGTGCTGATGCCGATGGGGTGGGACGCCTTCGGCATGCCGGCGGAAAACGCGGCGATGGCCAATGGCGTACCGCCCGCGAAATGGACCTACGACAACATCGCCTACATGAAGCGGCAGATGCAGTCGATGGGGCTCGCGATCGATTGGTCGCGCGAGGTCGCGACTTGCGATCCGAAGTACTACAAGTGGAACCAGTGGCTGTTCTTGAAGATGCTCGAGAAGGGCATCGTCTACAAGAAGACGGGCACGGTGAACTGGGATCCGGTCGATCAAACGGTGCTCGCGAACGAGCAAGTGATCGACGGGCGCGGCTGGCGCTCGGGCGCGCTGGTCGAAAAGCGCGAAATCCCGATGTACTACATGCGCATCACCCAATACGCCGATGAACTGCTGAACGATCTCGACGGGCTCGGCTGGCCCGAGCGCGTCAAGGTCATGCAGCAGAACTGGATCGGCAAGAGCTTCGGCGTGAATTTCGGCTTCCCGTACGAGCTCGACGGCGAAAGCCGGCTGCTGCGCGTGTTCACGACGCGCGCCGACACCATCATGGGCGTCACGTTCTGCGCGATCGCGGCCGAACATCCGCTGGCCGCGCGCTTGGCGCAGGGCAAGCCCGAGCTCCAAGCGTTCATCGACGAATGCCGGCACGGCGGCGTGGCCGAGGCCGAAATCGCGACGATGGAAAAGAAGGGCATGGCGACGGGCTTTTACGTCACCCATCCGCTCACGCAGGCGCGCGTCGAAGTCTGGATCGGCAACTACGTGTTGATGAGCTACGGCGAGGGCGCCGTCATGGGTGTGCCGGGGCACGACGAGCGCGATTTCGCGTTCGCGAAGAAATACGGCTTGCCGATCAAGCAAGTGATCGCCAAGGCGGGCTGCGAGTATTCGCTCGACGCCTGGCAGCCGTGGTACGGCGATAAGGAAGGCGTTGCCTGCATCGACAGCGGGCGCTACGACGGCATGGGCTACGAGCAAGCCGTCGATGCCGTCGCGGCCGATTTGAAAGCGCTCGGCGTGGGCGAGAAGCAGGTCACGTGGCGTCTGCGCGATTGGGGCATCTCGCGTCAGCGCTATTGGGGCACGCCCATCCCCTTGATTCACTGCGCGGCCTGCGGCGACGTGCCGGTGCCCGAGAAGGACTTGCCCGTCGTGCTGCCCGAGGATCTCGTGCCGGACGGCACGGGCAACCCGCTCGCGAAGTCGGCTGAGTTCCTGAACTGCGCGTGCCCGAAGTGCGGTGCCCCCGCCAAGCGCGAGACGGACACCATGGATACGTTCGTTGATTCGTCCTGGTACTTCTCGCGCTACACGTGTCCCGACGCCGAAACGATGGTGGATTCGCGCACCGATTACTGGATGCCGATGGATCAGTACATCGGCGGCATCGAGCACGCGATCTTGCACCTGCTCTATTCGCGCTTCTGGACGAAGGTGATGCGCGACATGGGTCTCATCGCATTCGGCGAGCCGGCGAAAAACCTGCTGACGCAAGGGATGGTGCTCAACGAAACGTTCTACCGTGAAGATGCCTCGGGCAAAAAGACCTGGTACAACCCGGCGGACGTGACGGTCGAGCATGACGACAAAGGGCGCCCCGTGGGCGCGACGCTGGGTGCGGATGGGCAGCCGGTGGTGCTGGGCGGCATCGAGAAGATGTCGAAGTCGAAGAACAACGGTGTCGATCCGCAAGTGCTGATCGATCAATACGGTGCCGACACGGCGCGCTTGTTCACGATGTTCGCGGCGCCGCCCGAGCAGCAGCTCGAGTGGTCGGGCTCGGGCGTCGAAGGCGCGAGCCGCTTCTTGCGTCGCGTTTGGGCGTTTGGGCATGCCAATCAGGCCGAGCTCGTCGCGCGCGACACGTTCGATCCGGCGCGGCTCTCGCAGGTGGACAAGCAACTGCGCCGCGAGATTTACAGCGTGCTCAAGCAGGCCGATTTCGACTACCAGCGTCTGCAGTACAACACGGTCGTTTCCGCCTCGATGAAGATGCTCAATGCGCTCGAAGACGCCAAGCTCGCGCGCCCGAGCGTGCTGCGCGAGTGCTATGGCGTTCTGCTGCGCGTGCTGTACCCGGTCGTCCCGCACGTGACGCACGCGCTGTGGCAGACGCTCGGCTTCGTCGACGAATTCGGCCCGGTGCTCGATGCGCCATGGCCGAAGGTGGACGAGCAAGCGCTCGAGCAGGCCGAAATCGAGCTTGTATTGCAGGTGAACGGCAAGGTGCGCGGCGCCGTGACGGTCGCCAAGGATGCGTCGCGCGAAACGATCGAAGCGGCCGCGCTGGCGCATGACATGTTCGTGCGGTTCAGCGAAGGCAGGAGCCCGAAGAAGATCATCGTCGTGCCCGGCCGGCTCGTCAACGTCGTCGTTTGAAGTCGCAGCGCGCGCTTGGGCTAGTGCGGCCGCGCGCGATTCAATCAAGGAGCCTATGTGATTCGCCGATCGTTTCTAGCGCTCGTCTGCGGCGCGAGCGTGCTCGCCGCGTGCGGCTTTCAGCTGCGCGGCCAGGAAAACTATGCGTTCAAGCGGCTCGCGATCGTGGGCGCGCCGCCGGTCGTGGCCGCGCGCCTCACGAGGATGATCGAGGGCGGCAGCGATACGGTCGTGGTCGAGTCGCCGTCGAACGCCGATGCGATCCTGACGGTGAGCGAAGGGCGTGGGCAGCGTGTGCTCACGCTGAATTTGGCCGGCGTGGCGCAGGAGTATGAACTCGTCTATTCGCTCAACTACAGTCTGCGGGGCGCGGATGGTGCGCTCTTGATCCCGCCGAGTGCGATCGCGCTGAACCGGGCGATGACTTACAACACGCAATACGCCAATGCGAAGGCGCAGGAGTCCGATCTGCTGTATGCCGACATGCAAAACGATGCGGTGGATCAGTTGACGCGCCGGCTCGCGACCGTGCACTCACTGCATCCGGCGCCGGGTCAGGAAACGCCGAGCGTCGCGCCGCGCGCACCGCTGCCGCCGCCGCCGCTCTAATCGGCCGGTTTTCGCCCAGTACGGTTCGCCGCTCATGCAACTTCGACTCGACGCCCTCGACGCGCATCTGACGAAAGGCCCCGCGCGCTTGTACGTCGTCTACGGCGACGAGCATCTGCTCGTGCAGGAAGCGAGCGACCGCATTCGCGCTAGCGCGCGCGCGGCCGGCTTTACCGAGCGCAACGTTTTCACGGTCGAACGCAGCTTCGATTGGAGTTCGCTGTTGGGCGCGACGCAATCGATGTCGCTATTCGGCGAACGCCAACTGATCGAATTGCGGATTCCGTCGGGCAAGCCGGGCAAGGAAGGTGCCGATGCGTTGAAGACGCTCGCGGCGGCCGACAACCCCGATGCACTGACGCTGATCACGCTGCCGCGCCTCGACGCGTCGACGCAAAAATCGGCGTGGTTCACGGCGCTGACCGATCATGGCGTTGCGCTGCGGATCGACCCCGTCGAGCGCGCGCAGTTGCCCAACTGGGTCGCGCAGCGGCTGACGCTGCAAGGCCAGCGCGTCGCGCCGAGCGAAGAAGGCCGCCGTGCGCTGCAGTTCATCGCCGAGCGCGTCGAAGGCAACTTGCTCGCTGCGCATCAAGAGATTCAGAAGCTGGGTTTGCTGTATCCGCAGGGCGTGCTGACGTTCGAGCAAGTTCACGACGCCGTGCTCAACGTCGCTCGCTACGATGTCTTCAAGCTGAACGAGGCGATGCTCGCCGGCGATGTCGGCCGGCTGTCGCGGATGATCGACGGCTTGAAGGGGGAGGGCGAAGCTGCGGTGCTCGTACTGTGGGCGCTCACCGAGGAGCTGCGCACGCTGCTGAAAATCAAGCGCGGCACGGCGTCTGGCAAGCCGCTGGCGATGCTGTTGCGCGAGAACCGTGTCTGGGGGCCGCGCGAGCGGCTCATCGGGCCTGCGCTCTCGCGCGTGACGGAGCCGCTGCTGGAGGAAGGCCTCGCGCTCGCCGCCGCGCTCGATCGGCAGGTGAAGGGCCTCACGAGTGCGGTGCCGGGCAGCCGCCGGCGCACGGCGCTGCCGCCGGATCCGTGGGAAGGCTTGTTCGAGCTCGCCGCCTTGGTTGCGGCGCCCGGCAAGCGCGGCGCCGCGCGCGCAAACGGCGGCTGACGCTTACGGCTTACAATCGAAACACTCTGTACTGCAACCGCATCCAAGCGCCGCGTGCGCGGCGAACGAGAATCATGATGGACATCGACGAATACATGACCGCCATCGGCCGCCGCGCGCGCACGGCTTCGCGCGCGATGGCGCGCGCCACCACGGCAGCGAAGAACGAGGCGCTTCTCGCTATCGCGGTGGCGATCGAGCGCGAGCAGGCGGCGCTGAAGGAAGCGAACGCACGCGACGTAGCCAAGGCGCGCGAAAAGGGGATGGACGACGCGTTCGTCGATCGTTTGACGCTGTCCGACAAGGCGCTCGCGACGATGATCGAAGGGCTGCGGCAAGTCGCCGCGCTGTCCGATCCGATCGGCGAGATCGAGAGCCTGAAGTATCGGCCTACCGGAATCCAAGTGGGCCGCATGCGCGTGCCGCTCGGCGTGATCGGCATCATCTACGAATCGCGCCCGAACGTGACGATCGATGCGGCGGCGTTGTGCCTGAAGGCCGGCAACGCGGCGATCTTGCGTGGCGGCTCGGAGGCGCTGGAGTCGAATACGGCGCTTGCCGCGCTGATCGGGGAAGGGTTGGCGCAAGCGGGGCTGCCGCGCGATGCCGTGCAAGTGGTCGAAACAGCCGATCGGGCCGCCGTCGGAAAGCTCGTCACGATGACCGAATACGTCGACGTGATCGTGCCGCGCGGCGGCAAGAGCCTGATCGCGCGGCTCATCGAAGAGGCGCGCGTGCCGATGATCAAGCATCTCGACGGCATTTGCCACGTCTACATCGACGATCGCGCCGACTTGTGCAAGGCGCTGGCCGTTTGCGACAACGCGAAGACGCATCGCTACGGCACCTGCAACACGATGGAGACGCTGCTGGTCGCGCGTGGCGTGGCGAAGGCCGCCTTGCCGCCCCTCGCGCGCGTGTATCGCGACAAGGGCGTGGAGTTGCGGGTCGACGCGCAAGCGCGAGCGGCGATCGAAGCCGCGCCGTGGGATAGCGATGCGCCCGCGCTCGCGCTCGTGGATGCGACCGAGGAAGATTGGCGCACCGAGTATCTCGCGCCGGTGCTGGCGATCAAGGTGGTGGACGGCATCGATGCGGCGATCGATCACATCAATACCTACGGCTCGAAGCACACCGATGCGATCGTCACGGAAGATCACGACCGGGCGATGCGCTTCTTGCGCGAAGTCGATTCGGCCAGCGTGATGGTGAACGCGTCGACGCGCTTCGCCGACGGTTTCGAATACGGGCTCGGCGCCGAAATCGGGATTTCGAACGACAAGCTCCATGCGCGCGGCCCGGTGGGGCTCGAAGGGCTCACGTCGCTCAAGTACGTCGTGCTTGGGCACGGCGAGGTCCGACACTAGGCCGACCCGGCAGCACGGCGGCACGGGCGCCGATGCGCCCCCGAGTGCGGCACCTTCGTAGGTGCCCGCCCTTCACCTTCGCGTCGAAACCAACGAACCCATCACTGACGACGAGACCGTCTCGATGCTCTGGCTCAAAACCTTTCACATCGTTTTCGTGGCCTCTTGGTTTGCGGGCCTTTTTTACCTACCGCGCATTTTCGTCAATCTCGCCATGGAGAAGCAGCCGGCTGCCGTGGCTCGGCTGCTGACCATGGCGCGCAAGCTGTACCGCTTCATGACGGTGATTGCCGTGGTGGCGCTCGCGTGCGGCGTCGGCCTGTGGCTCGGGTACGGCATCGGGCAAGGGCAGGGCTGGCTGCATGCGAAGCTCGGCGTGGTCGTATTGCTGATCGCCTATCACGCTTATTGTGGCCGCTTGCTGGCGGCTTTCGAGCGCGGCGAAAACCATCGCTCGGATCGCTGGTATCGCATCTTCAACGAGCTGCCCGTTCTCGGCCTGATCGCGGCCGTCGCGCTCGTCGTCGTCAAACCGTTCTAATGCCAGCGTAGTTAGGCCTCATCTTCTCCCGTGTCACTCGCCGATGCATCGATGCGGCGCCGCGTGATCGCTTTCTTGGCTCGCCCGAGCTTGTCGACGAGTTCGGGACCGCGCGCGAGTGCGACGCCTACCGCGAGGATGTCGCCGATCGCCAGATGCGAGACGCGCGAAGTCATCGGCGAAAAAATATCGGTCTCCTCGGCGACGTTCGCGAAAAGGCTCACGGTGGCCGCTTGCGCGAGCGGCGAACTGCTGTTCGTGATCGCGATCACTTTCGCGCCGCAGGCAAGCGCCGAGCGGGCCGCTTCGATAATATCGCGCGTGCGGCCCGTATTCGAAACGGCCACGACCACATCGCCCTCGCCAAGCAGCGCCGCCGACATCGTGTAGGTGTGCGGGTCCGAATAAGCGACGCTCGGAATGCCGAGCCGGAAGAACTTGTGTTGGATATCTTGGGCGGCGATGCCGGAGCCGCCCGCGCCGTAGAACTCGATGCGCGACGCGTGCGAGAGCATATCGATGGCCTTGGCGACACTGTGCGCCGACAAGCTGTTGCGCACCTCGATCAGCGCGCCGATCGTTCGGTCGAACACCTTGGCGACCACCCCCGATGCCGGCTCGTCGGGCCGCACGTCGCGGTAGACGGAGGGCAGCCCCGGCGCGATGCTTTGGGCGAGCCGGATCTTGAATTCGCGAAAACCGCCGCAGCCCAGGGCTTGGCAAAACCGAGCGATCGTCGGCTGACTCACGCCGGCCCGCTCGGCGAGCTCGGTCATCGCCAAGTCGAGCACCTCTCGCGGCGCATCGAGCACGTAGTCGGCCAGTTTGCGTTCGGACGGGCGCAACTGCGCGCGCATCGATTCGATTCGGGCAAGCATCTGGGAAACCCGCGCCAAGCGGGTGTATCGTGTTCTGTCGATGGCGGAAGTAGGACCGGTTGCTTGTAGAAAATCTACACGTTTTTGCTACCGATGCACCGCGACGTGCCCTCGTGTCGGATCGCGTTAGCGGGTTGTCACGAAGCACAGCCCGGCGCTCATGAGAAAAAGTGGCATTGCCGGGATGTAGTTTTTCTACTAAACTTGCTCCGCCCAAATCGCGTTGAGCGGCCCTGCGCTGCATCGCGCCACCCGTTCGGCGCCCATGCGCCGTCTTTCAGGAGGAGCGTTTCCCCATGGTTTCGCCGCATCCCACGCTGACAGAAGTCACACGCCGCATCACTGAGCGTAGCCGTCCCACCCGCTCCGCGTATCTCGCACGAATCGACGCCGCGCAAGGCAAATTCCCGGCTCGCGGCGCGCTTTCGTGCGCGAACCTCGCGCACGGATTCGCCGGCCTTGAAGGCAACGACAAGCTCGCGATCAAGGCGATGCGCGAGCCGAACATCGGCATCGTCTCGGCGTACAACGAAATGTTGTCGGCGCACGCGCCGTATAAGGATTTCCCCGACATCATCAAGCGTGCCGCCCGTGAAAACGGCGGAATCGCGCAATTCGCGGGCGGCGTGCCGGCGATGTGCGACGGCATCACGCAAGGCAATGCCGGGATGGAGCTGTCGCTGTTCTCGCGGGAAGTCATTGCGATGAGCACGGCCGTTGCACTCACGCACAACATGTTCGATGCGGCCTTGTGTCTCGGTATCTGCGACAAGATCGTGCCGGGCTTGCTGATCGGCGCGTTGCAGTTCGGCCACTTGCCGACGATTTTCGTGCCGGCCGGCCCGATGACGAGCGGGCTTTCGAACGACGAAAAAGCCAAGATCCGGCAGCAGTTCGCCACGGGCCAAGTGGGGCGCGACACGCTGCTCGAAGCCGAATCGGCGGCGTACCACGGGCACGGCACCTGCACGTTCTACGGCACCGCGAACAGCAACCAAATGCTCATGGAAATCATGGGGTTGCATCTGCCGGGTGCGGCGTTCGTGCATCCGCACACGCCGCTGCGCGATGCGCTGACGGCGGCGGCCGCGCGCCGCGTGCTCGATCTGACCGTTGATCGCGGCAACTACACGCCGATCGGCCACGTCGTCGACGAAAAAGCGGTCGTCAACGGCATCGTGGCGCTGCTCGCCACGGGCGGGTCCACCAACCATACGCTGCATCTCGTGGCCATCGCGCGCGCGGCCGGCATCATCATCGACTGGGACGACTTCGACGCGCTCTCGCAGGCTGTGCCGCTGCTCGCCAAGATTTACCCGAACGGCAAGGCCGATGTGAACCACTATCACGCGGCCGGCGGCATGGCATTCCTCGTGCGCAACTTGCTCGAAGGCGGCCTGCTGCACGAGGACGTCACGACGGTCATGGGCAAGGGGCTCAGCCGCTATTTGGAAGAACCCAAGCTCGTCGACGGAAAGCTCGCCTGGGTGCCCGGGCCCGAGCAAAGCGGCGACGCGAAGGTGCTGCGGCCGATCGGCGATCCGTTCCAGCCCGACGGCGGCTTGCGCCTCATGAAAGGCAAGCTGGGCCGTGGCGTCATCAAAATTTCAGCGGTCGCGCCGGAGCACCGCACCGTGCGCGCCCAGGCGATCGTCTTCGATTCGCAGGAAGCCGTGCAGGAAGCGTTCGACAAGGGCGAGCTCAAGCGCGATTTCGTCGCGGTGGTGCGTTTCCAAGGCGCGCGGGCGAACGGCATGCCCGAATTGCACCGGTTGACCCCGCTGCTTGGCGTGCTGCAAGACCAAGGCTTCCATGTGGCGCTCGTTACCGACGGACGGATGTCGGGCGCATCGGGCAAGGTGCCCGCCGTCATCCACGTGTCGCCCGAGGCATTGCTCGCCGGCCCGCTCGGCAAGGTGCGCGACGGCGACACCCTCGTCATCGACGCCGAACGCGGCATTCTCGATATCGAAATCGACGCCGAGCAATGGAACGCGCGCGCCGTCGAAGCACCGAAGCATCAAGCGGAGAACGAAGTCGGGTTCGGCCGCGAGTTGTTCGGCGTGTTCCGTGCGGCTGCCGCACCGGCTGAAATGGGCGCCTCGGTGTTCGGCCCGCTGGTGGGCGAGAGCGCCGCCCATCCGATCCATGCAACACAATCCTAAAGGAGTCCGGCATGAAAAAGGTTGAAGACATCGTCCGCCTCGGTCCCGTCATTCCGGTGCTGGCCTTCGATTCCGTCGAACAAGGCGAACACGTTTCGCGCGCGCTGCATGCGGGCGGCGTGAACGTGCTCGAGATCACGCTGCGCACGCCGGCCGGCATCGGCGCGATCGAGCGCGCGGCCCAACTGTCGCCGGACATCATCGTGGGCGTCGGCACCATCACCAAGCCCGAGCACTGCGAACAAGCGAAAAAAGCCGGTGCGCAGTTCGGCGTCTCGCCGGGACTCACGAAGGACATCCACCAAGCCGCCCAGGATGCCGGCTTGCCGCTGCTGCCCGGTGTCATGACGCCGAGCGATATCTTGCTCGCGCTCGATCTCGGCTACGAGACCGTCAAGTTCTTCCCGGCTCAGCAGGCCGGTGGCATGCCGATGCTGCAAGCGCTCTACGGGCCGTTCCCGAACCTGAAGTTCTGCCCCACGGGCGGCATCACGACGGAAACCGCGCCGAGCTTTCTCGCGCTGCCCAATGTCGTCTGCGTCGGCGGTTCGTGGTTGACCCCGAAGGCCGCGCTTGCCGCGCAGAACTGGGACGAGGTGACACGCCTCGCGCGAGCCGCGTCTGAACTGGCCGCCCATCAACACTGATGCGTCACGCTGCGGCGCCGGCCCTGCCTGGCGCCGCTTGCTGCGCTCGTCCGCATCCGCCCGCCCTTTCCTTTACTTTCCCGCTCTCCTATCTTTCGGCGCGTTGCTTGCTGCGCGCGTGAATGTCGATTTGTGTCGAGGAACCGGTTCTATCGACAACTATCGGCGCCGACTACAATGCAGCGATCGAGGACGCTCGCAACACGCTGCCCTTCCGTACACACGCCCGGCTCTCTGATTTCGAAGTTTTAAACGACGAAGTTTCAAAACGAGTAAAGGAGACGTTATATGGGATCGCTCCACGGTAGCCTTTTGCTGCTTTACGCATTGATCGCGATCGCAGCGCTCATCGTGCTGATCGCGCGCTTCAAGGTCTATCCGTTTCTGGTTCTGATCATCGTTTCCTTACTGCTCGGGCTGGCCGCAGGCATGCCGGCTGGGCAAATCGTCAAATCGTTCGAAACGGGCAACGGCGGCACGCTCGGCCACATTGCCATCGTCGTGGGCCTTGGCACGATGCTCGGCAAGATGATGGCCGAATCGGGCGGGGCCGAACGGATCGCGACGACGTTGATACGCTGGTTCGGCGAAAAGCAAATCCATTGGGCGATGATGTTCGTCGCGATCATCGTCGGCTTGCCAGTGTTCTTCGAAGTCGGTTTCGTGCTCTTGATCCCAATTGCGTTCAACGTCGCCAAGCGGACGGGCAAATCGTTGCTGTTGATCGGCCTGCCGATGGTGGCCGGCTTGTCCGTCGTACACGGCTTGATTCCGCCGCACCCGGCCGCGCTGTTGGCCGTCCAGGCGTACGGCGCCGATATCGGCAAGACGATCGCATACGGGCTCATCGTCGGCATCCCGACGGCGATCGTTGCCGGCCCGCTGTTCGCGCTGCTCGTGCACCGACACGTGCGGCTTCCCGAGAACAACCCACTCGCGGCGCAATTCGTGGAGACGGCCGAACACGCGAGTGCGCAGCGCGGCGAGCCGCCTAGCTTCGGCATCACGCTCTTTACGATTCTGTTGCCGGTGATTCTCATGCTCGTCGGAAGCTGGGCCGATCTCGTCTTCGCGCCGAAGTCGACCCCGAACGAGCTGTTGCGCTTCATCGGCAACGCAGACGTCGCCTTGCTTATCGCGGTGCTCGTCAGCTTTTGGACGTTCGGTGCGCAGCGCGGTTTCACGCGCGAGCAGATCCAAAAGTTTTGCGGAGATTGCCTAGCGCCGATCGCTGGGATTACGCTGATTGTCGGGGCGGGCGGCGGCTTCGGCGGCGTATTGCGCGACAGCGGCATCTCGCAGCAGATTGTCGCCGTCGCCACGCACGCACAGCTTTCGCCGTTGCTGTTCGGCTGGTTCGTCGCCGCGCTGATTCGCCTGGCGACGGGCTCGGCGACGGTTGCCATGACGACGGCCTGCGGTATCGTCGCGCCGATCGCCAAGGCCGGTGCAATACAGGTCCGGCCTGAATTGCTCGTCCTGGCGACGGGCTCCGGCTCGCTGATTTTCTCGCATGTGAACGATGGCGGCTTCTGGCTGATCAAAGAGTATTTCGGCATGACGGTTGGGCAGACCTTCAAGACATGGTCGCTATGCGAAACGATCATTTCACTGCTCGGCCTCGGGTTAACCTTCGCGTTGGCGGCCGTCCTCTAGGCTCGGCCTGGCGCCAACTGGAGCGGGAGCGACAATGATTCTGATCGTGATGGGCGTCTCGGGCGCCGGTAAGACGCTGATCGGCGAACTGCTCGCGCAGCGTTTGGCTTGCAGCTTCGTCGACGGCGACGAATTTCACAGCGCCGCCAACAAGGAAAAGATGGCGCAAGGCATCGCGCTCACCGACGACGATCGTTGGCCTTGGCTCGCGGCCATTCGCGCGGCGATCGAGGCGAGGGTGCAGGCGGGGCAATCGCTGATCGTCGGCTGTTCGGCGCTCAAGCGCGTCTATCGCGACGTGCTGCGCGGCGGCGCGCAGGGCGATGGGATCGTGCGTTTCGTCTATTTGAAGGGCTCGTTCGAGCTGCTGCACGAGCGCCTCGCAACGCGCGGCCGGCATTTCTTCAATCCGGCGTTGCTGCAAAGCCAGCTCGACACACTCGAGGAGCCTGGTGACGACGAAGCGGTGACCGTCAGTATCGAACTTTCGCCGGATGCGATCGTCGACCAGGTGATAGCGAGCCTTGGCTAGCCGGCAGACGGAAGAAGCTATTTCCGCTTGCCCTTGTTTTTCCTTTTCCGCGCGCTTGCATCGGCATCGGCGCTTCCACCGCTTTGCGTCGCGCGCTGTCGCTGGGGCGCTTCTTTGACGGCGGCTTCCAGGTCGTCGATCAGCTTTGCCGCCATCGCGGTGAGCTTGCCGTAGTGCACGTCCTCGCCCGAATCGCTGTTGCGCATCCGGCGCTGATCCCACGTTTTGAAGTGGCAAGCGCACGGATCGGTCGCGTCCTTGCCGTTGTAGTGGACATGAACCACGGCGCGGTACGCTGGGCTTGGCGCTGGCCCGCCGTCGGTCAACAACTCGGCGAGCTTGCTCGGCGTCTTTAGGCGGATGACGTACTCCTGGACGTAGTCGTTGCCGCTTTTGTGCGCCGTCTGGAAGCGGTCGCTGGCCTTAACGACGCTTTCAATGCAGTCGTTGCCGCGCAGGATTCTATAGCCGGACCACGTCGGTTTCTTCACGAACATCGTTGCCTGGCGGGCGAGTCGCATCGAGTCCGCTTCGTGCAATAGGGCCGATGCCTTTTCCTTGAGTTTGGCGAGGAGGACATCCGTCGCTCGTTTTGCGGCGGCGAGGCGCTCGCCCAACGTGTCGAAGGCGGGGTCGCTCGGTTTCTCGGTTTGCACAAAGTCGGCGTCGCCCTCGAGCGTGTCGAGCCAGCGCTGCATGTGGCCGATGGCGGTTTCGCAGTGAGAGGCCGCACCCTTTAGACGCATCCCAATCGCGTCAGCGCTCATCGGCGTGTCACCGGGAGCTTTCAGTTGCGCCTCCATCGCCATAATGACGGCGTCCGCTTGGGCGAGGTCTTTGCCGAAGTTGGGTAGGACCTGATCTTCCAGCGTAGTCAGCCGCTGCAATATCGCGTGACTCTCTTGAATGACGTCGCGCGCCATTCTCGCTTTCAGTGCCGCGGCCTGCTTCTCCTTGTGCGCCAGCGCACGGGCGTTGGATGCGGGCCGGTTTTCTTTCGCAAGCTCCTGCGTGGACGCCGGCGGTGCCTCATACTCCGGCGTCGAGAACGAATTCAAATGCTCTGTCGCGAATTCCAGAGCCTTCGTCATTGCGCGTTTGGCGGCTCCTCGCTCATAGGGCTTCGATGCCCTGACGCCTTCATGCAAGGCGCGTGTCGCCTCATCGATTTGGCCGGTCAAGCTCTCTTCCAACTGAACGATGACCTGTCGAAGCTGTTGCACCATCGCGAGCGTGTGGCCGTGCGCCGGCGTGCCGTCGCGCTTCGTCGATCCGAGGTTGGCTTCGATATGCTCGAGGTCGGTCGTGACGCTGAATGCCGTTTCCGCGATCAGCGCCATCACATCGAGCCGTATGTCAGGGGGGGCCACCTTTTTGGTGAGGTAAAAACTCAGTCCGGCGTCGCCGTCGTAACATGAGCACACGTCCCCCGACAGACGCTCGATTCGTCCGTACATCTCCTGCTGCCACGAGGCCCGTCCGTCTTCGGCGTTCAGGGATGGGGCGACGATTTTCAGCTTCAGCAACGTGCTGGTCAGCGTTCGAGCCATCCCGATCAATACGGCGACGTGAGACGACCTTGAGCTTTCGACGTTCGCCTTCGCTGCCTGTCTGCTTCCCGAAGCATTGGTCTACTGGCGGCGGCTAGTGCAATGCATCGATCTCTTGCGAGGCGATTGGGGTTGCGTACCCGGGCCGGGTCCGCTTTCAACGCGTCGATGTATTCGTCCGTGAGTCTTGTGGCGGCCGCATGCACCCATTGGCTTTGAAGCCACATCGCCGGCTCGATCAAAGCGAAGAGTTGCCGGGAATAAAACACGTCGAAGGGTCGGTAACAGTCGGTCGGGTTCTGCGAAGGTGTGTTCTGAGCGGACAGCCGCTCGCGAGCCTGTGCGCATATATTTTTGTGCTCGAGCTCGTTCAAGAGCGCGAGAAGCGTTTCCAACGAAGCGTCGGGTTCAAGTTTCATCTGCTTGTCGAGCAGCGGTCGGCTTGCGAGTCTTAACGCGTTTAATGCTTCGCGCGAACTCGTGATGAACTCGGTCGTGCTTACGAAGCCCTTGATTTTTTCTTCCGCGTCGGCTGCTTGCTTGAGAAGTATCTGCTTCGCGTTGTTCGAGAGTCCGCGGCTGCCATCATCGGCACGCAACTGCGAAAAGAGTTTGTCGACCGTCTCGAGAAAACGTTGCGCGCCGGCCCTCGCGCGGTTGACGCGAAGTTCAAATCACTCGTAGGGATACCACGCGCCGCTTGCCGTCATCGGCCGGACACGCTGTCCTTACCCGAAATGCGAGTTTTTGCAGAGCCGGCCCATCGAGTGGGGCCGGAATGCTTGTGGAGAGGGGCACGAGCACGCTGCGCCCCTCATCGGCACGATTCGGTTAGGCGATCCGCTTGGCCAGTTCCACGGCCTTGCCCGTGTACGACGCGGGCGTCATATTCATGAGCAGCGCCTTCGCATCCTCGGGAATCGCGAGCGTGGCGATGAATTGCTGCAGCGCTTCGCGCGTGATGCCCTTGCCGCGCGTCAGTTCTTTCAGTTGCTCGTACGGGTTTTCGATGCCGAAGCGGCGCATGACTGTCTGCACGGGCTCGGCCAACACTTCCCAGCAGCCGTCCAGATCTTCGTTCAAGCGGGACGGATTCACTTCGAGCTTGTCGAGGCCACGGATCAGCGCATCGTAGGCCAGCAGCGAGTAGCCCAGCGCCACGCCCATATTGCGCAGGACCGTGGAGTCGGTCAGGTCGCGCTGCCAGCGCGAGACGGGCAGCTTGTCGGCCAGATGGCGCAGCGTCGCATTCGCGAGACCGAGGTTGCCTTCGGAGTTTTCGAAGTCGATCGGGTTGACCTTATGCGGCATCGTCGACGAACCGATTTCGCCGGCCTTCGTTTTTTGCTTGAAGTAGCCGAGCGAGATGTAGCCCCAGACGTCGCGATCCAGATCGAGCAGGATCGTATTGGCGCGCGCGCAAGCATCGAACAGCTCGGCCATGTAGTCGTGCGGTTCGATTTGAATCGTGTACGGATTGAACGTGAGCTTCAAGCGTTGTTCGATGACGTTGCGCGAGAACGTCTCCCAATCGAAGCTCGGGTAGGCCGATAGATGCGCGTTGAAGTTGCCCACCGCGCCGTTCATCTTGCCGAGGATTTCCACCTTCGCGATGCGATCGATCGCGCGTGCGAGGCGTGCGGCGACGTTTGCGATTTCCTTGCCGAGCGTCGTCGGGCTAGCCGGCTGGCCGTGTGTGCGAGAGAGCATCGGCTGCTCCGCGTGCGCGTGCGCGAGGGCGACCAGGCGGCCGTGCACGGAGCGCAACGCCGGCAGGATCACGTGCTCGCGGGCACCGGCGAGCATGAGGCCGTGCGAAGTGTTGTTGATGTCTTCCGACGTGCAGGCGAAGTGGATGAACTCGCTGGCGCGCTCGAGTTCGGGCTGGCCCTTGACCGATTCCTTGAGCCAGTACTCCACGGCCTTGACGTCATGGTTCGTTACGCGCTCGATTTCCTTGATGCGCGCGGCATCGTGCGCCGAGAAACGCGCGACGAGATCGAGCAGGAATTTTTCCGCTGCTTCCGAGAAGCGCGGCATTTCGGCGAAGCCGGCTTGCGAGAGCGCGATGAGCCAGTGGACTTCGACCGTCACGCGATGGCGCATGAACGCGGCTTCGGAGAGCCAGTCGCGCAGCGCTTCGGTCTTGGCGGCGTAGCGGCCGTCGAGCGGCGAGAGGGCGGTGAGAGCAAACAGCGTATCGGCGCGGGTATCGGACATGATTGGCGTCGCGCTGGGAGGCGCGCGTAGGTGTGCTGGGGAGAACCCGCGATTTTACCACTGGCGGGGGAGGACTTTGGTTTAGGGCGACGGTTCGGGGAGTTCACGTAGGGGCAGCGCGATCGGCACCGTTGTTCGTCGCATATCCCTCGGAAGGGCCGCGATGCGAAAGCGGCTTCGTCGCTCCGAGCGGACAGCTTGCTTCGGTTCGGTTTGATTGCGTTGGCCGCGCGATGACGTGGTTGCGGTCGATTCGTTGACGACGAAGAAAGTTCCGACACGAAGGACAGTGTCGATTTTAATTCTCCGAGGTTGAGCTTAGGTATTGACCTATGCGCGGGATTTTGCGAATCATCGGCAGAAAAGTTTTTATTTTCGAGATAATGCGTATCGAATTTGTCTCGAAATAAGAGAACCATCTGGCGCGACGGAAGAATTACGAGATACGTCGTCGAATGTACTATTGCGCCGTGCGTCCTGCGCGCGCCCATACAGGGGGTGTTGAATTGTGGAGCATGCTCTGCGCAGATATTCAACTCAGTTGATATGAAGCGAGGTTAAATCGATCCAGCACGAAATCAAGATGGTTGGCGCAAGCCACTCGATTCGAAGCGCAACGTACTGCGCAACGCTGTAAAGAACACAACGAATGTCGGATTTTTCGAATAAGGACCGCCATGACGACGCAACCCGCG
>JBQCDS010000043.1:0-4544 GCA_051961035.1 Trinickia sp.
TAAAACGCGCATGGTTCGTACGAATGCACCATGACGCGACATGCCCTAGTAGACCAAACCCCACTGCCGGACGATAGAACCGAATCGCCGTGCCGATGGTATCCGCGCGTCAGAGCGCGGCGTGCGGGAGCCGGAACCGCGCCACGGCTTTGTCGAGGCGGCGGCTCTGATCTTCGAGCGAAGCGGCAGCGGCCGACGCCTCCTCGGCCAGCGCCGCGTTGCTTTGCATGGCGTGCTCCATGTGAGCGACCGCCGCGTTCACCTGCTCGATCCCGATCGACTGCTGCTCCGATGCGAGGCTGATTTCGCTGATGATCGTGCGTACGCGCTCGACCGCCTGCGCCAGTTCGTTCATCGTTGCGCCGGCCTCGCCGACGAGTGCGCTGCCGCCGTCGACGCGCTGCGTCGAATCGCCGATCAGCGTTTTGATTTCCTTGGCGGCCGATGCCGAACGCTGCGCGAGATTGCGCACCTCGGACGCCACGACGGCAAAGCCGCGGCCGTTTTCACCGGCTCGCGCTGCTTCGACGGCCGCATTGAGAGCGAGGATGTTGGTTTGGAATGCAATGCCTTCGATCACGCCGACGATACTGGCGATCTGCGTCGAACTCGCCGAAATGGCGTCCATGGTCGCGATCACGCGCGCCATCGCGTCGCCGCTTTTAAGCGCGATGTCCGCCGCGCTCGACGCGTGAGTGCGCGCGCTGCGTGCATTGTCCGTGGTTTGACGCACGGTGGCCGTCAATTGCTCGATGCTCGCAGCCGCTTGTTGCAGCGAAGCGGCTTGCTGCTCGGTGCGTTCCGACAGTTCGGTGTTGCCATGCGCGATCGAGCGAGCATCGCCGACGATGGATTCCGTACTGGTGCGAACCTGGCTGACCGTTTCCACCAAGCCGGCTTTCATCTGGTTCAAGCGCGTCAACAAATGGCCCATTTCGTTCATGCGCGTCACCGCGACATCGTGCGCCAAATCGCCCTGCGCAATGCGGTCGAAGTGATCGATCGCAGAATTGACGGGCGTGACGATCGATCGAGAGAGCGAGCGCTGCACCAGGAAGCCGACGAGCAACGCGAGCGCCAAAGCGCCACCGAGCGCCCACAATGCGCGCTGAAAGCGCGTGTCGGCCGCTTCGAAGCGAGCCCTTTGACGGCCTACCTGCACATTTTCCAATGCCGCGATGGCATCTTGATAGGACGCGAACAACGCGGGCGGTGCTTCACGCAGGGTCGAAAGAAAGTCGACCTCATCGTCGTCGTCCAATTGCGCAAGGGCCTTTTGAATCGTTTGCTTCATGAGTGACTGCCGCGCGCTCAGCAGCGTGGCGAGCAGTTTCTTCTCGGTGCCGTCGGGTGTATGCAAGCGTTCATAGGCGGCCAGTTCGTCGTTGCTTTGCGCAAGCAGTTGGTGCAGGCGGGCGATTTGTGTCTTCGCGTTCTGGCCGGCGCTGATCAGCTGCTCGACCTCGCCCAGCCCACCGCGCAGCACGAGCATGCGCTCCGAACTCGTTTTCAAGTGAAGTAGCGACGCAGTATCGTCGCGATACATCGCGGCGAGCGCGGCGTTACCGGCTGACAGCATGGCAATCGCGCCGGCGATCACGAGAATGAGCAACGTCGTGTAACCGGCGATGGTGGCGGCCAGGCCACCTCGAATGGAGAGCGATCTCTGCATGATTGACACTCGGTGCGGTATACCCGCTGCGCGGGCCGGCGCCGATGCTCGCCAACGGGAGGCAACGACGGTCGAGGGAGGCGCGAAACAATGGCGCTTACCGCATGTATATCGGCAGGTCGAACCCATCGCTATTGCCAAGAAGCGACAGAGGCGTGAACAATTCCGACAAGCGCTCGGGGGCGGGCAGGTGCACACATGTGCACGCTGTAATGAGCGAAGAATGAACACGAAAGGCAATTGCATGCAACTACGGAAAATCGTAGTAACGCCAAGCCAACTTAATAGCGTTATTCCTCGACCACGCGACGAAACGCATCGACGGAAATCATCGCGGCTGCATTCGCCGGTGCCGGCCGTTCCGCCGGGCGAAATACGGCATCGCCGCGGCGAATGGCTCTGCGCGACACGATGCAGGTACCCGAGGAGTTGGCCGAGCGCCGGCGCCAGCGCTGTTCCCCGTAATGGCAACGGCCGGGCTCGACCCACCGGATGATCAGCGTGGTATCGGATTGTTCTAGTATTTCGATCTGGACGCGGGTTATATCGATGGCGTCAGCCTTTTTGGTCCTCATAGCAGCTCCTGGACTCGAGCCTTCTAAATGTATTCGCGTACGCTCAGGATCGCTATCGTTATCTCCGTAGAAACACAATTCTCCAAATTGCAATAATCACGGGGTGCTTACGTTAATTTGCACAAATTTGCACACGTTTTTGCACTCTCGGGTGTTTTCGGCGCCGCGCCGATACTTGCGCGCCCGGAGGCGCGGCAAATAGGCGATCGATGGAGTGGGCCGGGTGGATCAAAAGCGGGCTGGGCGATAGGGGCGCGGATCGGTGAACGGCGTGGCGCCTGTCATCATTTCGGCAAGCAAGCGGCCCGTGACCGGGCCCAAGGTGAGACCGTGGTGCGCGTGGCCGAATGCGAACCAGAGCCCGCGGTGCCGAGGCGCGGGGCCGATCACCGGGCGCATGTCGGGCGTGCAGGGGCGCAAGCCGAGCCACGGCTCGGCATCGAGGCGCTGCCCGAGCCCGAAGGCGGGGCGCGCGTAGCCTTCGGCGCGCTGAAGTTGGATGCCAGTGGGCGGCGCCTCGCGTGCGGCCAGTTCGACGCCCGTCGTCAAGCGTAGGCCGCGCTGCATCGGTGCGATGACATAGCCCTGCTCTCGATCCAGCACGGGCCGGCCGAGCGGCGCTGCACGCGTCGCCTCGTAGTGCATGTGATAGCCGCGCTTCGCGCGCAGCGGGATGCGATAGCCGAGCGGCCCGAACACGGTGTCCGACCAAGGGCCGAGCGCCACGACGAGCTCGCGAGCGGTGATGACGCCCTCGTCGGTGCGTACCGTCCATGCGTCGTTTTCGGTGCGCGCCGTTGAGGCGTCGCCGACGAACATGCTGCCGCCACTCGCCGCGAAGAGTGCGGCATAGGCCTTCGTCAGCGAGCCGGGGTTCGTCACGTTTTTCGGATCGCGCCAATGAAGGCCTCCGCAAAACGCCTCGGAGAGCGCCGGCTCGCGCTCGTGCAGCGCCGCGGCATCGAGTGTCTCGAGGCGCAAACCCTGCGCGCTGGCCAAATCCTTCGCGCGCACGGCCGCCGCCTCGAATTCGCTAGGTGTCCTGAATGCTTCGATCCATCCGGCGTCGTGCACGAGCGCGGACGCATCCTTGCCGGCGCGGGCAAGCAGTGCGTCGTGTTCGTCGACGCAACGCACGATGAGCGGCAGCATGTCGCGCGCGGCGGCGGCGAGCCGCTCCGGCGACGATTCGAACCAATAGCGCGCCAGCCACGGAACGAAGCTGGGCAATGCCTTGTAGTCCCAATAAAGATCGGTCGATCGATTGCGTGCGTAGCGGAGCAGCACATTCATGCCACGTGGGAATGCGTACGGCACGACCGCCGATCGTTCGATGAGCCCGGCATTGCCGAAGCTCGTGCCTTCGCCCGGTGCACGCCGGTCGACGAGTGCGACTCGCCGCGAGCGGTCTTGCAGATGAATGGCGCAAGACACGCCGACGATGCCTGCCCCGAGAACGACGACGTCGAAATCCATGAAGGACCGCCCGAATTAGTTGGATGGCATGGGCTCCGCGCCCGGTACCTCGATGACGAGATCGGTGTCCGCCGTGGCGACGCAAGGCAGAATCCAGCCCTGCGCTTTTTCCTCTCGGGTAACGCCGGGCCACTCGATCCGGTAGCTCACGCGTCCGGAAACGAGCTTGCACAAGCACGTGCGGCAAGTGCCGTTGCGGCACGATCGAGGCAGTTTCACTCGCGCTGCCGTGGCAGCTTCGAGCAGCGTGAGCGAAGCCGGCGATTCGAACGAGTACCCGTGCGGTTCGACGTGGACGGTAGCCGGTATGGGCGCTGAAGTCATGATCGGATGCATTTTATCCGCAATCGATGCGTCTTTCGTCTTATTAGGGATTGTTCGCGCCCATCGATACAAGGAAAACTTGCTCGTTGGCGGAAAAGGCCTAAAGTAAACGAAATCGGCGCAGACGGCGTTGTCCTCGCCGCTTAGCCCGCGGCTCCAGCAAGAAGGAAGCACTCCCACTCGGCGCGGTTGTCGGCGTGTTTTCGTCACGGCAAAGGCGAATCCTATGCAGATCAGTTTTCCCAACGAAGCGCCCGAGTACTCAGGGCGCGAGTTGAAAGTGGCATTTCCCGCGCTCGTCAACGGCGAGCTCATCTGGTGCAGCGTCACGGCGGAAGCGCTCCAGGATCACTATGGCGCCGCTTCCTCGAGGCTCGAAGACATGGTCGGGGGGGGGGGGGGGGGGGAGCAAGCAAAAAAAAAGACCACACACCCCGAGCACAAAAACAAAAAAAAAGAAAAAAAAACAAAGAAAAACGTCAAACAAAAAAAAAAAT
>JBQCDS010000044.1:0-8343 GCA_051961035.1 Trinickia sp.
ATCCCATAGCCCACCTTGATGTCCTCGGCATCGGGCGTCGGCGTGCGCAGCGCCATCGCGATGTCGCTCGTGATTTGATCGCCTGCAATCGGAATCACGGCCGTATGGCGAATCGCGCCTTCGCTGAAAATCGCGATGTCGGTCGTGCCTCCGCCGATATCGACGAGCACGACGCCGAGTTCCTTCTCGTTTTCCGTCAACACCGCGAGCGACGACGCGAGCGGCTGCAAAATCAAATCGTTGACCTCGAGCCCGCATCGCCGCACGCACTTGACGATGTTCTGCGCAGCAGACACCGCGCCCGTCACGATGTGCACCTTCACTTCGAGGCGGATGCCGCTCATACCGATCGGCTCGCGTACGTCTTCTTGCCCGTCGATGATGAATTCCTGCGTCAAGATATGCAGTACCTGCTGATCGGTCGGGATGTTGATCGCCTTGGCGGTCTCGATCACGCGCGCGACATCGGCCTGCGTCACTTCCTTGTCCTTGATCGCCACCATCCCGCTCGAGTTGAAGCTGCGAATGTGGCTGCCGGCAATTCCCGTGAACACTTTGGTGATCTTGCAATCGGCCATCAGCTCCGCTTCTTCCAGCGCGCGCTGAATCGACTGCACGGTGGCCTCGATGTTCACCACGACGCCCTTCTTTAGACCCTTCGATTCGCTTTGCCCCAGCCCGATCACTTCGTAGTGACCCTCGCCGCGCAATTCGGCGACGATCGCCACGACCTTGGCCGTGCCGATGTCGAGGGCAACCAGCAGATCCTTGTAGTCTTTACTCATAGCGTGCTCATTGCGTGTGATGTCTTTACTTCGCCGCGGGTTTGCCCGCGGTCGCATTGCCGATGAAGCGCATTCCCGCGGCGCGAATCGCGAAGCCGTTCGGGTAGCGCAAGTCGGCGTATTCGATGTCCTGCCCCCAGCGAGCCGTGACCGCCGCCCATGCCGCCGTCAACCGGTGGCTGCGCTCCGCGAGCGTCTGCGGGTTGCGTTCCCGGCCGTACTCCAACTGCGTGCCGTTCGAGAGCTTCACCGTCCACGCATAGCGTGGCGAGAGGTCCACTTCCTCCGGCGTCGCACCGAGCGGCGCAAGCCACTTCTTGAAATCGAAGTAACGTGCGACCACTTCCTTTTCCGTTCCGTTCGGCCCGTCGAACGCGGGCAACTCGTGATCGAGCTCGCCCTGGTTCGCCGTGAACAGCTCGCCGTCGACGCTCACGAGTTGATCGCTGCCCCAGGTGCCGAGCGGCTTGTACTCCTCGAGCGTGACCGCAAGTGCATTGGGCCAGACGCGCCGCACGCTCGCGCGGCGCACCCACGGCATTTGCTCGAACGCCTGGCGGGCGCTGTCGAGGTCGACGGTGAAGAAGTTGCCGCGCAGATGACCGACGACGCTTGCCCGAACCGTCGGCGCATTGATGTGCTCGGTATCGCCGCCGATCGCGATCGCGTGCAGGGCGAACGCCGGCCGCTGGATCAGCCAATATCCGCCGGCCGCCAACAGCGCCGCCGCCAGCAGCGCATAAAGCGCGTTGGCGGCGAGATTCAGCTGGCGTACGTTGTTCCACATGGCCGGCGATCAATCCTTCAGCGTCAGCGCAAGCACGCCGACGACGAGTTCTTGGTAGCCGATGCCCACCGCGCGCGCCGCCTTCGGAGGCAACGAGTGATCGGTCATGCCCGGCGCCGTGTTCACCTCGAGGAAGAAGGCATTGCCGTTGGCGTCGAGCATGAAATCGGCACGACCCCAGTCCGTGCAGCCGAGCACGTCGAAAGCACGGCGCGAAAGCGCCTTCAGGCGCGCTTCCTCTTGCGCGGCGAGGCCGCATGGAATCAGGTACTGCGTGTCGTCGGCGATGTACTTCGCGTGGTAGTCGTAGAACTCGCCGGCCGGCACGATACGGATGATCGGCAAATCGAGGTCGCCCGCGATGCAGGCCGTGTACTCGCCGCCGCCTTCTATGCTCTTCTCGACGACGACGATCTTGTCGAATTTGGCGGCTTCCTCGAGGGCGGCCGGCAATGCATCGGCGGTCTTCACTTTGATGACCGCCACGCTCGATCCCTCGCTCGCGGGCTTCACGAACAGCGGCAAACCGAGCTTGGCGATGATTTCGCCCGCGCGCGCCGTGTAGTCGTCGCCGCGCATCACCGCCTCGAACGGCGGCGTCGGCACGCCAAGCTGCTGCCAGACGAGCTTCGTGCGGAACTTGTCGAGGCCCAGCGCGGAGCCGAGCACGCCCGTGCCCGTATAGCGAATGCCGTAGAAATCAAGGGCGCCCTGGATCTGGCCGTTCTCGCCGTAGCCGCCGTGCAGCGCGTTGAACGCGCGCGCGAAGCCTTCGTCCTTGAGCGCCGAAAGCGGACGCTCGGCTGGATCGAACGGATGCGCGTCGATGCCGGCATCGCGCAGCGCCTTGAGAACGAGCGAGCCCGACTTGAGCGACACGTCGCGCTCGGCGGATTCCCCCCCGAGCAAGACGGCCACTTTGCCGAAGGCTTTCGGATCGATGCGGCTCATTTCATGTCCTTCGGGCGCGGGTTTCGCGCCAACGGAAGCCGGAGCCCCCTCAGGGGCCGGCGAAAGCGATTGAGCGTGAGGGTCGTTCATCTCAAACCTTGAGTTCTTGAGCGAGGCGACCCGGCACCATGCCGATCGATCCCGCGCCCATCGTGATCACCACGTCGCCGTCGCGCACGAGCGTCGACAGTGCCTGCGGCACTTCGTCGACGGTCTCGACGAATACCGGCTCCACTTCCCCCGCCGCCTGAATCGCGCGCGCGAGCGCTTTGCCGTCGGCCGCCACAATGGGCGCTTCGCCGGCCGCGTAAATTTCCGTCAGTAACAGCGCATCGACGCTCGAGAGCACGCCGACGAAATCCTCGAAGCAATCGCGCGTGCGCGTATAGCGATGCGGTTGGAACGCGAGCACGAGCCGCTTGCCGGGAAACGCGCCGCGCGCCGCCGCGATCGTCGCCGCCATTTCGACGGGGTGATGCCCGTAATCGTCGATCAGCGTGTACGTTCCACCGCCGGCCACACGCATCTCGCCATAGCGTTGGAACCGCCGGCCGACGCCCGTGAATTCCGCCAGTGCTCGCTGGATATCGGCATCGGCGATTTCCAGTTCAGTCGCGATTGCAATCGCGGCGAGCGCGTTCTGCACATTGTGCGTGCCCGGCATGTTGAGCACGACGTCGAGCGACGCGGCACCTTCGCGCACCGCCGTGAAATGCATCTTGCCCTCGCGCGCGAACACGTTGACGGCGCGCACCTGCGCATCGGGCGCGAAGCCATAGCGAATCACCGGCTTCGAAACGAACGGAAGAATCTCGCGCACGTTCGAGCAATCGACGCACAGCACGGCGATGCCGTAAAACGGCAGGCAGTGCGTAAATTCGATGAACGCCTGCTTGAGCCGCGCGAAGTCGTGGCCGTAGGTTTCCATGTGATCTTCGTCGATGTTCGTGACGACTTCGATCACCGGCAGCAACTTGAGGAAGGAGGCATCCGATTCGTCCGCCTCGGCGACGATGAAGTCGCCCGTGCCGAGGCGCGCATTGGCCCCGGCGCTCGTCAGGCGTCCGCCGATGACGAACGTCGGATCGAGCCCGCCGGCCGCGAGCACGCTCGCGACGAGGCTTGTTGTCGTGGTTTTGCCGTGCGTCCCCGCGATCGCAATGCCTTGCTTCAGGCGCATGAGTTCGGCGAGCATCACCGCGCGCGGCACGATGGGCACTCGCAGACGGCGCGCGGCCAGCACTTCCGGATTGTCGCTGCGCACGGCCGTCGAGACGACGACGGCGTCCGCGCCTTCGATGTTCTGCGCATCGTGTCCGATCGCGATACAAGCGCCAAGCGACGAGAGCCGGTCGGTGGATGCGCTGCGGGCCAGATCCGAGCCGCTCACGCGATAGCCGAGCGTGACCAGCACCTCGGCGATACCGCTCATGCCGGCCCCGCCGATGCCGACGAAGTGAATATGTTTGACGATGTGTTTCATGACTTTCCTTCCTGGCGCGCGTGCGCCACCGCCGCGCAAACCTGCGCGACGCGATCGGTCGCCTCGGGCTTGGCCAGCAAGCGCGCGCGCTCGGCGATCGCGGCGAGCGTTTCGCGCGTCTGGCCGCGCAGCCAATCCGCTAGGTTCTCAGGCGACAAATCGCGCTGCTGCACGAGCACTGCCGCGTCTTGCGACGCCAAGAATTCGGCGTTCGTACTTTGGTGGTCGTCGACCGCATGCGGGAACGGCACGAACAGCGCAGCAACGCCGACAGCGGCAACCTCGGCCACCGTCATCGCGCCCGAGCGGCAGATGACCAGATCGGCATCGCCGTAGGCCGCGGCCATATCGTCGATGAACGGCACGAGGCGCAGTGCGTCGCCGGCCTCGAATCCGGCTTGCGCGTAGTTCCCGCGCAGTGCGTCGATGTGCTTCGCGCCGGCCTGATGGATCACGTGGGGACGCTCGTCCGGCGCGAGCAGCGCGAGCGCGCGCGGAACGCATTCGTTCAAAGCGGCCGCGCCCAAGCTGCCGCCCACGACGAGCACGCGCAGCGGCCCCGTGCGGCTCGCATACCGATCCTTCGGCGCCTGTGCATGGCACAACTCGTCGCGCAGCGGATTGCCGGTCCATTCGGCATCGGGCAGCGTATCGGGGAAGGCGACGAGTACGCGCCGCGCCAGCTTGGCGAGCATCTTGTTCGCGAGTCCCGCGACGGAGTTCTGCTCGTGCAGCACGAGCGGGCGCCCCGTCAACGCCGCCATGATGCCGGCCGGAAAGGTGATGTAGCCGCCCATGCCTAGGACGACATCGGGCTGCACGCGCCTGAGCACGCGTAAGCTTTCCAAGCAGGCGCGCGCCAGATTGAGCGGCAGCATCAGCTTGGTCTTGAATCCTTTTCCGCGCAGCCCGCCGAAGCGCACGAACTCGATCGGCACGCCGTGCTTGGGTACGAGCGACGCCTCCATGCCGGAAGGATTGCCAAGCCAAACGACGCGCCAGCCCCACGCGCGCATGCGATGCGCGACGGCGAGCCCCGGGAACACGTGGCCTCCGGTGCCGCCGGCCATGACCATCAGTGTCTGTTGCGGCGTGGTGCTCATACCTTGCCCCCCCGCATCAGCACTCGGTTCTCGTAGTCCACCCGCATGAGCACCGCCAGCGCGACGCAATTGAGGACGATCCCCGAGCCGCCGTAGCTGACGAGCGGCAACGTCAATCCCTTCGTCGGCAGCAAACCGAGATTCACGCCCATGTTGATGAACGTCTGGGCACCGAACCAAAGGCCGATACCCTTCGCCATCAGCCCCGCGAACGTGCGGTCCAGCGCGAGCGCCTGCCGGCCGATTTCGAACGAACGCCGAACGATCCAGTAAAAGAGCAGGATGACGATGAGCACGCCGACGAAACCGAATTCCTCGCCGATGACGGCGAGGATGAAGTCAGTGTGTGCCTCGGGCAAATAGTTGAGCTTCTCGACACTGCCGCCGAGTCCTACGCCGAACCACTCGCCTCGGCCGAAGGCAATCAACGAGTGCGTCAACTGATACGCCTTGCCTTGCGCGTAGCGGTCGTCCCATGGATCGAGGTAGGCGAAGATGCGCTCGCGCCGCCAGGGCGATGCCCAGACGAGAATAGAGAACGTGCCGATAGCCGTCGCGACCAGGCCGCCGAAAAGCTTGCCGTTGACGCCGCCGAGGAACAGCACACCCATCGCGATCGCCGCGACGACCATGAACGCCCCCATGTCGGGTTCGAGCAGCAGCAGCGCGCCGACGACACCCACGGCCAAGCCCATCGGCAAAAAGCCCTTGGAGAAGCTGTGCATATGCTCTTGCTTGCGCACGGTGTAGTTCGCCGCGTAGATGGTGACGGCGAGCTTCATGATTTCCGACGGCTGCATGTTCAGGAGGCCGAGCGAAATCCAGCGCCGCGCACCGTTGACGCCCTTGCCGATGTGCGGAATCAGCACGATCACGAGCGCCACGAGCGTAAGCAGGAAAAGCTTCGGCGCGTACTTGTCCCAGAACGAGATCGGAATCTTGAACGTGATAATGGCGGCGGTCGAGGCGACGACGAGCGAAATCACATGGCGCAGCAGGAACGCATACGTGTGATAGGCCGCGTACTTGGGCGAATCGGGCATCGCGATCGACGCCGAGTAGACCATGACGACGCCAAGCGAGAGCAGTGCGATGACGGCCCACAGCAGCGCATGATCGTAATCGAGCATGCGCGAGCGCACCGGGCGCATTCCGCTGACGGCGCTGGCGAGCCCGCTCATGCCCGACGAAACGGCGTTGCCCGCCTTGGCAGGCTTTCTGCTCGCCGCCGCATCGCGCTGCATGAGGCGTGAGCCGAAACGGTCGGTCCAGCTCATAGCATCGTCCCTCGCTCGGCTGCGATATCCTCGACCGTGCTGCGAAAGACGGCCGCGCGGTGCGCATAGTTATGGAACATGTCCAAGCTCGCGCACGCCGGCGAGAGCAGCACTGCATCGCCGGGTTGAGCAAGCATCGAGGCAGCGCGTGTCGCCGCCTCGAGCGTCGCGTGCTCGACCCATTCGACGCCCGTATCGGTCAACGCCTCGCGGATGCGCGGCGCGTCGCGGCCGATCAACATAACGGCACGGCACCAGCGCGCCACGGGGCGCGCAAGCGGCTCGAAGTCTTGCCCCTTGCCGTCGCCGCCAGCGATCAGCACGACGCGCTGCGCGAGCCCGTCGAGCGCCGCGACGGTCGCACCGACATTCGTGCCCTTGCTGTCATCGACATAATCGATGCCGTCGATCGACGCGATCAACTCGACGCGATGCGGCTCGCCACGATAGTCGCGCAGCGCGTGCAGCAGCGGCGCGGCCGGCAGACCGATGGCGCGCGCCAACGCAAACGCAGCCAGGGCATTCGCCGCGTTGTGCAGGCCGCGAACGCGCAGGGCGTCGGCGGGCATCAAGCGCGTCATGGCGAGATCGACCGGGGCCGCCGCCTCCTGGCGACGGCGGCGCGGGCCCGCCGTTTCATCGGAAGGCTCCCGTTCGCGCGCCACCGCGAGCCAGGCGATGCCGTTCTCGCGGACGAGCCCGTAATCGCCCAAACGTGTCGGCTCGTTCAGGCCGAAGGTAATGACGGGCGGTTGCGCTTCACCGGCCGCGCCCGCGCTCGGCGCGAGCGCCATCGTGCGGGCGTCGTCGCGATTGAGCACGCGCACGGTGCCAGGGCCGAAGATGCGTCCTTTCGCGGCTGCATACGCGTCGAGCCCGCCATGCCAATCGAGGTGATCCTGAGTGATGTTGAGCACCGCCGCCGCGTCGGGGGCGAACGTGCGAGCGGTTTCGAGTTGGAAGCTCGACAGCTCTAGTACCCAAATCTCGGGCAGCGTCGCGTTGTCGATCGCCTCCATCAAACGGTCGAGCATCGAGGGGCTGATGTTGCCGGCGACCGCCACCGTCTTGCCCGCGCGCTCGGCGAGTTGCCCCGTCATGCTCGTGGTCGTCGTCTTGCCGTTGGTCCCGGTGATCGCGATGACCTTGGGCGCGTAACCGCTTTCGCCGAGGTGCCTCAGCGCCTGCGCGAACAATTCGAGCTCGCCCCATACGGGAATGCCGCGCGCTTGCGCTTGCGCGATGAGCGGCACCAGATCTTGCGCGAGCGGCGATAGCCCTGGGCTCAGGGCAACGAGTTCGATGCCGCCGTCGAGCAACGCGGGCGAGAACGGGCCAGCGATAAACTCGGCCTCGATCCCATGGGTTTCGAGTCCGGCCAAGCTCGGCGGCGCCTCGCGCGTATCGGCAACGCGCAAGCGGCACCCCTGGCGCGAGCACCAGCGCGCCATCGCGAGGCCCGATTCGCCGAGCCCCAGCACGAGCACCATCGGCCGTCGCCGTTCAAACGTCTCGCCGAACATCGATTGCTTTCCCTTTTCCCTTTGCGTTTACCGCGCGCGTTAGCGCAGTTTCAACGTGGACAACCCGAACAGACAGAGCATCAACGTGACGATCCAGAAGCGGACGACGACTTGCGTCTCTTTCCAGCCCGACAGCTCGAAGTGGTGATGCAACGGCGCCATCTTGAAGATGCGGCGCCCTTCGCCATAACGCCGTTTCGTGTACTTGAACCACACCACCTGGAGCATGACCGACAGCGTCTCCGCGACGAAAATGCCGCCCATGATGAACAGCACGATCTCTTGCCGGACGATGACGGCGATCGTCCCGAGCGCGCCGCCGAGCGCAAGCGCACCGACATCGCCCATGAAGACCTGCGCGGGGTGCGTGTTGTACCAAAGGAACGCGAGCCCCGCCCCGCCCATCGCCGAACAGAAGATCAGCAATTCGCCCG
>JBQCDS010000045.1:0-7082 GCA_051961035.1 Trinickia sp.
CGCCGCCCGGCTGTTGCAAGCGTTCGGGGTGCGCGTTGCCGGTGCAGGTGCGGATGAAGAAGCCGAAGCCGAAGCCGAAGCCAATCCGCCGCCCGTTGCCGATCGAAGAAATGACGACGAGCCGATCGTCGACATTGCCGTCACGCTGCGCGACGATCCCAATTTCGGCCCCGTGTTCGCGTTCACCGTGTCGGCGCTCGACGGGTCATCGGTCCCGTTGGCGGTTTACAGCCTCCCGCCACTGAACCCGACGCTGGCGCGCGAGGTCGTTGCGCGCTCGCCTTATGCGCGGCGCGTGCCGATAAACTCGGTGCTCGAAGCGTTGACGGCGTTGTCGGAGGCTGTCTGCTGCGTGGAACAGATCGTCGGCTTGACGGCCACGCTCAGGGTGACGCGGACGGATGCACTGCTCGTTGCGCCGCGCGTGACGCTCGCGGCCGCGCGGGGACGGCTGGCTATCGTGCCATATCCCCGGCAGCTCGAGGAAACGATCGACTGGCACGGCCGGCGGTTGACGATACGGCCTATCCGCCCGGAAGACGAGCCGGCGCACAGCGCTTTCACCGCTGCGATGACGCCGGACGATCTGCGCCTGCGATTCTTCGGCGCGATCAGCGGCTTCGATCACACGCAACTCGCACGGATGACGCAAATCGATTACGACCGGGAGATGGCGTTGATCGCGACGACGGAGGAGGGCAGCGGGGCGGTCACGCTCGGCGTCGGCCGTACGATCACCGATCCCGACAACGAGTGCGCGGAATTCGCCGTGGCCGTGCGCTCGAATCTGAAGGGCAAGGGCTTGGGACGGTTATTGATGGAACGGTTGGTGGCCTATGTCCGTTCGCGCGGCACAGGCGCCATCGTCGGTATCGTGCTGCGCGAGAACCACCCGATGTTGGGCCTGGCGAAGCGCTTGGGTTTCTCGACGAGTACGACGGCGGATCCGGCCGTCGTCGAGGTGCGGATGCAACTGAGGGACGACGCGCGCGCCCCGTAAGGTGGTTGCTTAGGCGGCGGCTACCCGCCAGGTGCCGCCGTTCCTGCCGCCGCCGTCGTTGCTCGTTGCCGCTCAGGCTGCGAGCTTCGCGGCGGCGTCGTCCACGAGCGTGCGCGCAATCGACAGTTCTTCGAGCCAGGCTTCGGCGTAGACGGTGCCCGTCTCGCGCTCGAGCCGGGCGATCGTCGCGGCGTTGCGCGCGGCATCCTTCGGCGTTGCCAGGAAAGGCTTGATCGACTGGCCGCTCTTGAACGCGTCGAACAGCGGTAGGCGGATGTCGTCGGGCAATGCACGCGTCCATTGATCCGTCTTGCCGTTGTGCGTCAATGCGGGCGGCAGCGCGCGTTCTTTCTTCGTGGCCGCGATGAGGCCGTAGGCTCGCGCCGCCTCGCCGATTTGTTCGGGCGAAAACAGCTCGTCGGGTGTGATTTCGAACTGAGCGATATGCGTTTCGATCGCTTGCATGGCCGCCGCGCGGTCATCGCGCTTTTGTTGCGCGCGTTCGACGATGCCACGCAGTTCGTCTGCTTCTTCGCTTGTGATGGTGAAGCTGGCTTGCTTTTGCTGGAGTTCGGAAAAGCGCTGGAATTCGGTGTCAGTCAGAAGTTTTGCCATGAGATGGAACGACGGCGCGCACAAGCGATGCCGCGCGCGCTTTTTTGAAGGGCCGCCATTCTAGCGCTCCTCGGGCGATCGATCCAGAGGGCCGCACGCATCAGGCGCGTTCGTCGCCATGCGGCTCATGTTCGCCGTGCGGCAACGATGCGTTGGGGCCGTCGCCGATGCGGTTGATCGTGCCTTGCGCCAGTGCGACGAGCGTCTCTTTTCCGCCATCGACCACGAACACCCGGCACTGGCAGATCGCGTGTCCGCGCCCGGCATAGAGAAACTCGGCACGCGCGAGCAGCGTGCCGCGCACGGCCGGCCGCATGTAATTGATCTTGTATTCGCCGGTGACGACACGCGGCCCCAGCGCCAGGGCGCCCGCGAACGTCAGCGCGTTGTCCGCCAGGTAGCTGGTCACCCCGCCATGCACGAAGCCTTGCTGCTGGCGCAGTTCATCGCGGATGGGCAGACACAGCGTCACTTCGCGCTCGCCGATCTCCACGAGTTCGGTGCCGAGCAACATGCTGAACGGCTGCGCGTGCAGCGCGCCGCGCGCGAGATCGAAAAAATCCGTCATGCGAGAGCCCCTTCGGGGCGCCGCCCCGTGTCGTGTCGCGTTCCACTCTAGGAAGGGCAGGTGCGATGCGCAAGGAAACATGTGGGGATTGCCCGGCGCGCACGGGCAGGCAGGAAGCCGCGTGACCGGCACCGAATGGCGCCGAATAAGCGATTACGCCCTCAAGCAAGCGAAAGAATTGCCGTTAACCCTAAGTGGTGCCGTACCGGCTTTCCTTTCGTTCTTCTTTCGGATTCTAGATGTTCAGCAAGATCAAGCTCGCTTCCGGCCTGTTATTCGTATTGGCCGCATTCTGCCTGCTGCAGTTCGTGACGGGAGGAATTGGCCTTTGGTTTCTGACCAGCACGCATCAAGACGTGGACGATCTCTCGGACGTCGCGCTTGTCCAGGTCAATGCAGTCAACGAGACAGCGCAGCACCTGATGGATGCTCGTATCAATTTGTCGCGCGCGGGCACGCGCATGGTGGGCGGTGGCGCTGAACCCACTCAGATCGTCGATCACGCGCGCGAGCAACTGGTGCTCGCCGACAAATCGTTCGAGCGGTTTGCCAATGCGCGCAAATTGGGCGACGAAAACAAAGCTCATGCGGCGGCGTTGACTGAGAAATATCAAGCGTTGCATACGGCGCTCGGCGAACTCGCTCAGTATCTCGACGCGAACAACTTGAAGGCATTCATGGATCAGCCGACGCAGTCGTTCCAAGACGCCTTCGTGAACGAGCAGCACGCCTTCACCCAATTCGGCGATGCGCAAAGCCGTGCGTCGCTCGATTCGATCGACGCGCGGCTGGCGATGTTTCGGGGCGTGAGCTTGGCGATCCTCGTGGCGCTGCTTACGGGTACGGCCGCCGTGTACGCCGCGCTCAAGCGCGGCGTCGTCGGCCCGCTCGAGGAAGCGGGGCATCACTTCGAGCGCATCGCGCGCGGCAAGCTGGTCGAGCCGATCGTCTCTCGCGGCACGAATGAAATCGGTCGCCTGTTCGACGGGCTCGCGCGGATGCAAGCCAGCGTGGCGCAGACGGTGAAAACCGTGCGCGACGCCGCCGACTCCATTCATACGGGCGCCGACGAAATCGCGACAGGCAACGCCGGCCTCTCCGCACGGACCGAAAGCCAAGCCGCTTCGCTGGAGGAAACGGCATCGAGCATGGAGGAACTCACGACCACCGTCCGTCATAACGCCGAGCATGCGCGCGAAGCGAATTCGCTGGCCGACGACGCGCTGCGCTCAACGTCCGAAGGCGCGAGCGTCGTCGATAGCGTCGTCGACAAAATGCGCGGCATCGCGCAAAGCTCGGATCGCATTGCCGAAATCATTACCGTCATCGACGGCATCGCCTTCCAGACGAACATTCTCGCGCTGAACGCGGCCGTCGAGGCAGCGCGCGCAGGCGAACAGGGTCGCGGCTTTGCCGTCGTGGCCGGCGAGGTGCGTGGGCTCGCGCAGCGCAGCGCGCAGTCGGCCAAGGAGATCAAAGCGCTCATCAGCGAATCGGTGGCGCAGATCGAAGGCGGCTCGGAACTCGTCGAGCGCGCCGGCGACGCCATGCAGAAGGTATCGACGTCGATTTCGCGCGTGGCTCAGATGATGGCCGAGATCAGCGCTTCGTCGCTGGAACAGAGCACGGGCATCGACCAGGTCAATCAGGCTGTCGTGCAGATGGATCGCATGACGCAGCAAAACGCGGCGCTCGTCGAGCAAGCTGCGGCGGCGGCATCGTCGTTGCACGATCAGACCCGTCAACTCAAGGAAGCGGTCTCCGTCTTCGAAATCGCACCCACCGTGCTCGGCGATACCCGGTTCGCAGTGGCCGCCCAACGGGCTGTGATCGAGCCGACGCTCGCTTATTGACCGCTGACCGTTCGGGCCGCCTGCGCGGCGGCTCAGCGCGCCATTGCCGCAGCGCCGCACCGCTCGGGCGCGGGCTGACGGAGCCATGTGGCGTTAAACCGCCAGCGAAGCGTACGCCGTGGCGAGGTGATAGGGCGTGGTCGACGGCATGTCGGCACGCGCCACGTCGCCTTCCGGCGTCAGGCATTCATACCAGCCGCGCGGGTGCAAAAAACGCGCTTGGAAACGCGGAATCTGAAGCGCCAGCCTTTCCCGATCCTCGGCGCGGCCTCGTGTCGCGAGCGCACGCAGGTATTCCGTTTGAGCCCAGATCCGCTGCGTGGCGTCCTTGACGGCACCCGTTTCGTCGAGCGCCGCACAGACACCGCCCGTCGATCGATCGATACCGTGCCGCTGCGCGAAATCGAACGCGCGCGACAGATCGTCCTCGAGCCCCGAGGACGCCGCAACGGGCCCTGCGCGCTTGACCAGGTAGAACCATTCGAATTGATGCCCGGGCTCGAGCCGGTTGTCGGCGCTGCCGATCGGCAGCTCGGCGATCGCACCTGTCGGCGCATGGACGAAGTGACGTGCGACGGCGCCTGTCAGTTGTACTAGCGCCGATTCATAGCTGGGCTCGCCCGTCGTTTCGTACGCGGCCAGGTAGGCTTCCGTCAGATGCATCAGCGGGTTTTGCAGCGGACCGGTGCTCGGCACCGAGAAATCCGCGTCCAGCGCGGCGTGCAGCAGCGAACCGGGCGCCGCGAAGCGCGCTTGTACGAGAGCGGCTGTGTCCTCGATCACGCTTAGCGCGTCACGGTCCCCCGTTGCGGCGGCGTAATGCGCACAGGCGAAAATCACGAACGCGTGCGTGTAAAGATCCTTCGTCGTGTCGAGCGGCGCGCCTTGCGCGTCGATGCTGTAAAACCAACCCCCGCGCTTGCCGTCATGGAAATACCGGCGCAGCGCGTGAAAGAGTTGCTCGGCATGCGCCGCGTCGCCCGCCTGCGAGAACACGAACAATTGCCGGGCGCAGGCCATTGCCCGATAGCGGGTGGCGGGCAACGGCGCATGATCGTCAGCACCGACGGCCTCGTACGGCAATTGCGACGCACGGTTAAAGCCCGGCCCGCGCCAGATCGGCAGGACGACTTGCATATAATGCGCACGCAGCGCTGCGGCCTCGGCCGCGATCGAACGCTCGATCGAGATGGACATCATACGGTTTGGCTTGAGGGCGAAGCGCAAAGGATAATGCAAAGCCGCGGCGCAAGGCAGGCCCGACGGCGAGAAATGGAGGATGCGACTATGCTCGGCAACGGCGAACTCATTATGCGGCTCGTTCTTGCCGCTATCCTCGGCAGCGTCATCGGCTTCGAGCGCGAGCGTCAGTCGTGGGCGGCGGGTTTGCGTACGCATATGCTGGTTTCCGTGAGTGCCGCGCTCGTCATGATCGTGTCGACATACGGCTTTGCCGACGTGCTCGGCCGCCCGAGCGTCGTGCTCGACCCGTCGCGGATCGCGGCGCAGGTCGTCTCCGGTATCGGCTTTCTCGGGGCGGGGGCGATTTTGCTGCGCGGCGAAGTGATTCGCGGGCTGACGACCGCGGCGAGCGTATGGTCCGTCGCGGCGATCGGCTTGGCTGCCGGCGCGGGACTCAATACGGCCGCGATCGCGGCCACCGTCATCATCTTGGCGATCCTCGCCGGGATGAAACCGATCGAACGGCGCTATATCTCCGTACGGCTGCGCCGGCGCTTGACGTTGCGCGTGGAACGCGGCGCGCTTACGCTCGATTCGTTGCGCGCCGTCCTCGGGCATTCGAGCGAGCGGGTGAAGCAATTCATCGTTCAGCAAAGCGAGGAAGAGCCGAACTGCGACGACGTGGTGATCGGCTTGGCACGCGTATCGCACAGTGAATTCGAGAGGGTTTGCGATCAACTGCGCCGGGCCCCGGGTGTGCGCGAGTTGCGGGAAGAGATTGAAAACGGGGACAACGGCAACGGACACGACGATGTACGAGCCGACGGACGCTGAATGCGCGATGGGCACGTTCGCCAGGCGGCGGCCAAGGCGGGCGGCGAAGCGATCGTGAGACAATGCCGCGTTTGCTACACGCTTCGATTCGACCACGATACCAATGAGCCGCGCGAGTTCGCAGCGGCTCCCCTACGCCATGGCAGATTCAGCAGCATCTTCTCCCCGTTCCAAAAGCGCCTCCCCTGCAAGCGGGAGAATCCGGGCCGCGTCGGCGGACGATCCCCGCCGCCCGGCCCGGGCCGCGGTTCAGCCCGAGCCCGAATTCGTCTTGTCGGACGTACCCGAAGCGCGCGACAGCGTGCGGGAGCCGAGCGAGATGGTGCCCGTGCCGCAGTTCGATCCGCGTCAAGGCACGCTGCTTGGCTTCGAGCTGCCGTCCGACGCCCTCGCATCGATGACGGAACCGCTGGCGAGCGCTCAGGACGAGCCGGCGACGCTGCCGCAGGCTGATCCTGGCGACGCTGCGCACGGCAAATCGGAACCCGCTTCGGGCGACCAAGCGGATGCCGTGAAGGTTGCGGCTGGCGCAACGAAGAAGGCGGTTGCGCGTGCGAAGGCGCCTGCCGCCGAGCGGGCGGCCACACCCCGGCAGTCGGCCGCTTCCGCGAAACGAGCGAGCCCTGCGAAGTCGAGCCCGCGCGAGCAGCGCGCGCAGCCAGAGCCCATTTCGACGAAGGCGGCGATTGCCGGTGACTCGCTGAACGATACATCGCGCCTCGATTCGCGCGAATCGACACTGCTGTCGCCGGGCGCGGCGCTCGCGAGCGTGCGCGAGCGGCCTGCGCGTCGTCCTATCGGGACAGCGCGCCCGGGCGGCTCTACTTCGGCGGACCAAGAAGCGCGGGCCGCGCAGCCCGAGCATGCGTTGCCCGTTCCTCCAGCCGTCCAGCGCGCTTTCGCCGGGAGCATCGCGGGCATGGCGAGCCTCGCGGGCGATGTGCCCGATGTGCCCGATGTGTCCGAGGCGGCGCCGCCAGCCGAACGCGCGGGCACCGTGGCTGCGTTGCAAGAGGCGCTGCTGGAAGAG
>JBQCDS010000046.1:0-2169 GCA_051961035.1 Trinickia sp.
TCTTCACGTACTTCGAAATCACCGCGACGAGCTCGCGCTGTAGCGCGGGCAAATAATCGGCGGGCGGATGACCCCCACCGCGCTCGTGCGCGATGATCAGCTGCAGGCGTTCCTTCGCCACCGCCGCAGACTTCTTCTTCTCGCCGAGCAAGAACGACAGAATCGACATAACGGGCGCCCTCCTTAGCGAGTGCCGAAGAGGCGTTGCAACAGGCCCGGCTTCTGATAATCGGTGAAGCGCAATTCCTTCTGCTCGCCGAGAAAGCGCGAGACGACGTCCTTGTAGGCTTCGGCCACGTCGGTGCCGTCCATGTGTACGGCCGGCATGCCCTGGTTCGATGCATGCAGCACCGCTTCCGATTCGGGCACGACGCCGATCAGCTCGATGCGCAGAATTTCTTGGATGTCCGACAGCGAGAGCATCTCGCCTTCGCTGACGCGCTTCGGGTTGTAGCGCGTGATCAGCAGATGCTCTTTGATCGGATCCTTGCCGTCGATCGCGCGTTTCGTCTTCGACGAAAGAATGCCGAGAATGCGATCGGAATCGCGCACCGACGACACTTCGGGATTCGTCACGACGAGCGCCTCGTCGGCGAAGTGCATTGCCAACAGTGCACCCGATTCGATACCGGCCGGCGAATCGCACACGATGTAATCGAAGCCCATGCCGGCCAGATCGGTCATCACCTTCTCGACGCCTTCGAGCGTCAGCGCATCCTTATCGCGCGTTTGCGAGGCCGGCAGGACGAACAAGTTCTCGCACTTCTTATCCTTGATCAGCGCTTGGTTCAGATTCGCTTCGCCTTGGATCACGTTGATGAAATCGTAGACGACGCGACGCTCGCAACCCATGATGAGATCGAGATTGCGCAGGCCGACGTCGAAGTCGATCACGACCGTCTTATGGCCGCGCAGTGCGAGGCCCGACGCGAAGCTCGCGCTCGTCGTGGTTTTACCCACGCCGCCCTTGCCCGAAGTCACCACAACGATTTTCGCCATTTCCCCTAATCCTGTACTCGTCAAATTCGTCCATTGAATCGGCGCGGCGCGTTACGTTACGCGGCGCGTTTTCGCGCGGCCTGCGTTCAGGTAAGCCGCAGCGGTTCGATCATCAGCTTTTCGTCGGCCAGCCGGATTTGCACCGACTTGCCCATTACCTCCGCCGGCAACGGATTCTCCGTCGTGCGATAGATGCCGGCGATCGAGATCAGTTCCGGCTCGAGGCACGTGCAGAAAATCCGCGCGTCGTGATTGCCGTGCACGCCGGCCAGCGCGCGCCCGCGCAGCGGCGCATAAATATGGATATTGCCCTCGGCGATGACCTCGGCGCCGTAACTGACGAGACCGAGCACGACGAGGTCGCCCTTCGCGTAGATTTGCTGCCCCGAACGCAACGGCTTATCGACGATGAGCGTCTGTTGAGGGACCGCCAAGCGAGCCATTTGCTCCGCTGCCGGCGCCGCCGCTTGCGCAGGCTCGGCCGATTGCGCCGGCTGCGTGCCGGCTGCCTGTGCCGCGCTAGGCGACGCCTCCGCCTTGGCGCCTGCGCCGCGCCGATCGCGTGCCTCGACGAGCGGCAAGCCGCCTTCACCCGCCCACGCGCGTTGCCCTTGCGCCGCGACGACGCCGATCGGGCGCATGCGCACGCTATCGAGTAGCTGCGCGATGTCCGCGATCGATGCCTGTTCGGTATCGCCGAGGCGGCGCACGTCGATCGTTACCACCTCGCCGGAAAAGAACTCCGGCGTCGCTTCGAAGCGGCGCGTCAGTTCTTTCTTGAGCGCATCGAGATCGGTGGTCTTCACGACGAACTGAAGCGCGTCGACGGAGCCGCTGCGGAGTTCGAAGAAAGGCGTTTTATTCAGCGACATGGAGCGTTGCGGCAAAAAATTTTGCGTATTTTACAGGGGTCTACGCGCCGGGCCAGATTTTTCGCTCGCGGCATGGCCCGGCGCGACGCATGCGCCGGCTGAACGGATCGTCGAAAGAAGATTTAGCGCGCTTGCCGAGTGCGACGTGCGGGACTCGCGCGACCAAGTAAGCGCAAAGGGGAAGCGTAAGCGCCGCCGCGCCTAGTGCGGTGACGCGCCATGGCCGGGCTTCACGCTGCGCACGAGCAGCGTTTGCCATTCGTGCGGCAGGCGCGCGATCGGCTGATGCTCGCCGCTC